>JARIEX010000009.1 GCA_031127095.1 Gemmatimonadota bacterium | reverse complement strand
CGTTCGGCGACTCGTCGAAGCGCTGGCGCGTGTACAGGTACGTGTCGCTGCTGTCGGCTTTCGCCAGCGCGGCGTACTGCGCATCGCCGATGGTCAACGTCGTCACCGTCCCGTTCGCGAGCCGCGCGTAGCCGCTCTGCTTGCTGCGCTTGCCGTACAGCGACAGATACACCGGCTTCGACAGATCCACCGCCCGCTCCGCCACCGTGCCGCCGAATCCGGCAAACGACACCACGCGATATTCGAGTCCCGCCCGTGCGCCGTTGGTCAGCATGCGACCGCCCGAGCCGTCGAGCGCCAGCTCCCACACGTCGTAGGCACCATTCACCAGCAGCGTGTTGCCGTCCTTTGACCAGAACGGCGTGCCGATCGGCGGCAGCACATCCATGGGGTGATCGTCTTCACGATCCACGAAGTCCACGCGGCCCGCGGCCAGGCGCGCCGTGAGATTGGTTCGCGTGCCACTGGCAACCTCCACCGCCCAGTAGTCACGCCCGTCAAACCACACATGACGACGGCCGGTCGGGTCACCGCCGAACGAATAACGGATCTTCGTCAGCAGCGTCGTGCGCGCGCCGGTGGTCACGTCGATCCGGTACACATCGAGGTCACGTCGGCCGAACATCTGCCCGAAGGGATACGGCGTGCGGTCGGTCTCCGTCGCGAAGCGATCGCCGTCGAGCACCGTGGCCTGCTCGGCCACGTTCGTGCTCAAGACCATCACCTGCGGTGTGTCGAGTATCCAGCGGGCCAGCAGTGTGCTGCGCAGGTCACGCTGTTCGCTCGAGCGCTGCTCAGGAATCACATGCACATCCTTCGGATGCCAGATCTCGACATCCGACACCTTCTCCTCACTCTTCTTCGGCAGCGCCGCCACCGGCTCGCGCTGGCGCAGTCCCACGTAGAGTGTGCGGCCATCCTTCGACCACGACGGGCGACGATAGTCCGCCACGCGAAATCCCGCAGGTACGGCCTGCACCGCACTGGCGTCGAGGATCCGCGGTGCCGATGCGCCGGCACCGCCCACATCACGCCACGCGAGAATCGTGTGCGCGGTATCGGCAAACTCTTTCGCGCTCACCGAACGCAGCGCCGCGAGATCACTGGAGTTGGCGCGCCACGCGATGCCACGATACACCGACAGGGATGCGTCGAGCACCTGCACCGCCCCGACACGGCCATCGAACAACTGCAGCGCATTGCCCGCGCCACCATCCACCGTGACCGCGAACGCCAACTGCGCGCCACGGCTCGACCAAGCCTGCTCGGTCACGTTGTTGAGCACCAGGCGCGTGCCGGTGGCCAGCGACAGCACCACCACGTCGGAGCTCTTCTTCCCCTCGGCGGCGTACTTCGTGACCGCCATGAACTGCCCGTCGGCGCTGAAGGCAAAGGCACTCGCGTCGGCCACCGTGAGCGAGTCGCCGGTCATCAGGTTCCGCGCGCCGAACGCCGTGCGCACCGGCTTTTTCTCCTTCACGAGACGGTCGCGCTCCTTGGGGGCGACCCCCACCAGATACGCGACCCACTGCGAGGTGGCGGCAAACTGCGGTTGTACGCCGAAGGGAATGACGATCGTGGTGTCACGGGCGCCCCCGCGCACGCGGAGTTCGTTCTCCTCGTTCACCCGGTTCACGCCGTACGCCAACCAACCGCCGTGCGGTGCCAGGCGGGCCGCGGTCAACGATTCCCAGCGTCCGTAATCCGACGGCGTGAGCGTCGGCTTGCCTTGCGCGAGCACAGGAAGCGACACGACGCTGGAGAGCAGCAGGGCAACGAGCCGAGTTTTCATGGAGGAGTCCGGGGAGAGCGAAAGGGGCCGGGTGACCGCCCGATGGTACGACGACGGTCGCGGGCACACAATAGTCGCGGTCGCCGCTCCGTCCCCGTCAGCGCTGGCGGACCTGCCGCAGCATTGTCTCGGCATCGATCATCGTCTCCACCTGGAGCACCTGCCCCGATGTGGTGCTGATCCACACCACCGACTCGCGCCCCGGAGCGAGCGTAAAAATCACCACGTGCGCCGCTTCGCCCAGCACCGTGGCGGTCCCGGTCACCGCGATGCGGTACTCCCGCAGTCCGCTGTCGGTGTCGTATACGCGAAACCGGGCCGCGTACCCCTTTGCCAGCGGCAGAGTGCGTACCAGCAGGTCCCAGTTCCCCGAGTCAAACGGGGCCACCGCCAGTGTCGTGTCGATGGGCAGCGACGGCACATCGATTGGACCGAGGGATCCTTTCACGCGGCGGCCGGTGAACTCGAGCGCGATGCGGCGCTGCGGCTGGACGGTACGGTGATTGCGCGGCGCCATCGTGCGGGCGTCGGTGATCGTGGAATCGATCAGCGCCGCCATGCCGCGCTGCACCGTGAGCACACGGTGCAGTACCGGCACGTCGCCCCGCATCTCGAACCGGATCACATCGATCACGCTGCCGATCTGCTGCTGCTGTGTCCCGCGATACGCGATCAGCGCAAAACGCGCCGTGTCGGCCGTGAGGCGACCACTGCGCAGCGTGCTATCCCCCGGGGCAATGAGCACCGGTTCCGGTACCGCCGGTGGCTGTTGCGCGGGGAGCGGCGCCCCCATCGCGCCGAGCCCCAGCGCGAAAGCCGTGAGCACGGCACGGCGGCGCACGGTCGACCACACGGCGGGGACAACCACGCCGGAGGCGCGCGCAGCGGCAGACAGCGAGCGGAAAGAGACCATGCGGAAAGCTAGCAGCGACGCCGTGTGTTGTTCGTGGTCATGAGCGCCGGCGACGCGGGCCGGCCGACCGTATACCGGCGGACCATGACGAACGCGGCGCCGCCCCGGGTGGGGCGACGCCGCATTGGCACAGCCATCACGGACCGCGACCACCGCGCTCCTAGTACCGGTAGTGATCCGACTTGAAGGGGCCCTGCGCGTTCACGCCGAGATACGCGGCCTGTTCCGTGTTCAGCGTCGTCAGCTTCACGCCGAGCTTTGGCAGGTGCAAGCGCGCCACCTTCTCGTCAAGATGCTTCGGCAGCACGAACACGCTCTTGCCGTACTTCTCGGCGTTGGCGTGCAGTTCGAGTTGCGCCAGCACCTGATTCGTGAAGCTCGCCGACATCACGAAGCTCGGGTGACCGGTCGCGCAGCCGAGGTTCATCAAGCGGCCTTCGGCGAGGATCAGGATCGAGCGGCCGTTCGGCAGCACGAACTCGTCGTACTGTGGCTTGATGTTGATGCGCTTCATCCCTTCGACCTTCTTGAGACCGGCCATATCGATCTCGTTGTCGAAGTGGCCGATGTTCGCCACGATCGCCTTGTCCTTCATGCGACCCATGTGCTCGACCGTGATGACGTTCTTGTTCCCCGTGGCCGAGATGAAGATGTCGGCTTCGTCCACGACGTCTTCGAGCGTCGTCACCTGGTAACCTTCGAGCGCCGCCTGCAACGCGCAGATGGGATCGATTTCGGTGATGATCACGCGCGCGCCCTGCCCCTTGAGCGCCTGTGCACACCCCTTGCCCACGTCGCCGTAGCCCATGACGACGGCGATCTTGCCGGCGAGCATGACGTCGGTGGCACGATTCAATCCATCCACGATCGAGTGACGGCAGCCGTACAGGTTGTCGAACTTCGACTTGGTGACGGCGTCGTTCACGTTGATGGCCGGGAAGGCCAACGTGCCCGCGCGCTCCATCTCGTACAGGCGATGCACGCCCGTGGTGGTCTCTTCGCTCACGCCACGGATGCCGGCCAGCACCTTCGTCCACCGGCCCGGGTTCTTCGCCTGCTCAGCGCGCAGCAGATCCAGAATCACGCCCCACTCTTCCGGCTCGTTGTCGCTGTCGAAGCCCGGGATCACGCCGCTCTGCTCGTACTCGGTGCCCTTGTGCACGAGCAGCGTGGCATCGCCACCGTCATCCAGCAACAGGTTCGGGCCCGTGCCGTCGCTCCACATCAGCGCCTGCTCGGTGCACCACCAGTACTCCTCGAGCGTTTCACCCTTCCACGCGAACACCGGCGTGCCCTTGGGCTGCTCCACCGTGCCGTGCGGACCGACGGCCACGGCAGCCGCGGCGTGGTCCTGCGTGCTGAAGATGTTGCACGACACCCAGCGCACGTCGGCGCCGAGGGCCACGAGCGTTTCGATGAGCACGGCCGTCTGCACCGTCATGTGCAACGAGCCCATGATCTTCGCGCCCTTGAGCGGCTGCGTGCCGGCGTATTCGGCGCGCAACGCCATCAGGCCCGGCATCTCGAATTCGGCGAGACGGATTTCCTTGCGGCCCCACTCGGCGAGCGCGAGATCACGCACGGCGAACGCGGGACGATCGAGCGAGGCCAATGGCGCAGCGCCCTGTTCGGTGACGACGATGGTGGACATCTAGGGGTGATTCCTGTGGGAAGAGTCGGAACGGACATCCACGGCGCAGCGTGCCGTGGCGGAGAACAACGCGGGGCCGGTGGCATCGCGATCCACCGGTAACGGGACATACCGGACAGCGGTAAAACCGGCGTCGTGCAGCCACGCCGTGAGTTCGAGCGGATCGAAGCCGAGCCAAACGTGGCCCATCTGCTCGCGGTAGCGCTCCTGCGTGTGCGGACGCATATCGGCGATCAGCAGTCGGCCGTTGGGGCGCAGCACGCGCCGCACGTCACGTAATGCGCGGAGCGGGTCGGCCACATGGTGCAACACGAGCATCAGCACCGCGGCATCGAGCGACGCATCGCCCAACGGCAGTGCTTCAAGCGTGCCTTCGGACAGCGTGACGTTGTGGCACCCCGCGAGGCGCGAGGACGCCGCTGACAGCATGGCCGGCGACGCATCCACGGCGTACACGTGCGCCACGTGTGGGGCGAGCGCCGCCGCCAGGGCACCGGTGCCGCAGCCCAGGTCGCCCACGACCAGGGCGTCGTCCAGCAGCGCCAGGGCGGCGCTCACATCCGCGCGCGCACCGAACATGCGGTCACGCAGGGCATCCCATTCGGCGCTGGCCGTGGCGAAGAACGCCTGCGTGCCGGCGCGACGGGCCGCGATCACCGCGTCAATGCGGGCTGCGTCCTGCAACGTCGCGGGCGTACTGCCCATCGCCGTCCGCACCAGCTCCCAGAGCGCGCGCATGTCGGCGTCGAGCCCCGGATTGCGGCGGTACCAGCGGCTCGCTCCCTCGGCCCGCGAAGCGATCCAGTGCTCGTCGGCCAGAATCTTGAGATGCCGGCTCACCGTGCTCTGGGGGAGCTGGAGGGCGGTGGCGAGCTCCCCGACCGTCAGCTCCTGCCGCTCCAGCGCGCCCAGCAACCGACACCGGGTGGCATCGGCGAGCTCGACCATATGGTCGTGGATGGCGAGGCGGGGCGACGTCATTCGGATAATATATCCGGGTATCCGGATGAAAGGATAGCCCCCGCAAACCGAGGGCGGTTCCCACGGTCAAGTCGGGGATTCGCCCCTGTCGCCACCGCGTGGCCGTGCTACCATTGCCGGAATGCTTGATCTGCCTCTCGCCCTGGACCTCCTCGTGTCCGCGCTCGTCGGACTGGCGGTGGGCGTCGAGCGGGAATGGTCGGGACACACCACCGGCCCCGACGGACGCTTCGCCGGGGTCCGCACGTTCACGTTACTCGGGGTGATCGGGGGCTTCGGCGGGTGGTTTCTCCGCGACGGGCAGCCGGTGCTCGCCGCCGTGATCCTCGCCGCCGCAGCGCTCTTCCCGATCGCGGCCTACACCGCCGCGCTGCGTCGCCCGGGCACCACCACCGACGGCACCACCGAGGTGGCCGCCATCCTCGTGGCCACTATGGGGGCCACGTCGGGGCTGGGGCACCGATCGGAAGCCAGCGCGGCGGCGGCCGTGTGCGTGCTGTTGCTGGCCGAGAAGTCCACGCTGCACACCGTGTTGCGGCGTGTCGCGGCGCATGAACTGCGCGCCGCGCTCCAGTTTGCGGTGCTGGCCCTTGTGATCCTGCCGCTGCTGCCAGCGGGCGCCTACGGCCCATACGGGTCATTCCAGCCGCGGCAGCTCTGGACGGTGGTCCTCCTCTTTTCCGGACTCAACTTCGCCGGCTACATCGCGCGGCGCGTGATCGGCGAAACCCGTGGACTCGGCGTGACGGGGTTGCTCGGCGGACTGGTGTCGTCAACGGCCGTCACGCTCACCTTCAGCCGGCGCAGCCGCACCGACCCCGCCCTCGCGGTGCCCCTCGCCCTCGGCGTGGTCGCGGCCTGCACGGTGCTGCTGCCCCGCATTTTCGTCATCTCCGCCATGCTGAGGCCAGCAGTCGCGCGCGCCGCGGTCCCCATCCTGCTCCCACCATTCGTGGCCGGACTGGCGCTCATCGGCGTCGGCATCTGGCGGGCCGGCCAATCGCGCGAGCACCCCACGAGTCATGCGACCACCGTGCCCGACGCGGGACAGAATCCGCTCGGCCTCGTCTCCTCGCTCCAGATGGCCGTCGCCTTTCAGGTGGTGCTCACGGCCATTGCGTGGGTCCAGTCCACGGTGGGCACCACCGGTGTGTTGGTGTCCGCCACGCTGCTCGGCCTCACCGACGTGGACGCCCTCACCGTCTCGATGACGCGCTACGGGGCCGATCCCGGCCACGTCGCGACCGCAGCCACGGCGATCGGCATCGGCGTACTGTCGAACACGGCGCTCAAGTGCACCATGGCGCTCGCGCTGGGGGCGCCCCAGTACCGTTCCCGCGTCGCGATCGGCCTGGGTGCCCTCGCCGCTGGCAGCGGCGTGGGACTCTGGATCGGATGGGCATGACAGCTCCCGCCACGGACCCCACCGCACACGCGGCCCACGGCGCCGGACGGCGCGCCATTGCCGCCGTCGGGCGCGTCACGCGCTCGTTGTTCGAGCAGATCGGTGGCGGCGGGCGCTTCGTGATGGCCACCGCGCGGGCCGCCGGTGATACCGCCACGTGGATGCCCGAGTTTTCCCTCCACGCCCGAATCCTGGGGGTGGAATCACTCCCCATCGGCATCTTCATCGCGCTCTTCACCGGCATCGTGCTGGCCCTGCTGGCCAGCTATTCCGTCGGCGACCTCGTCCCGCCGTACTTCGTCGGCACGCTCGTGCAGAAGACCATCACGCTCGAGCTGGCCCCGGTGCTCACCGGACTCGCGCTTGCCGGCCGCGTGGGTGCCAACATCGCGGCGGAACTTGGCACGATGCGCGTCACCGAACAGATCGACGCCCTCGAGACACTCACCTTCGATCCGATGAGTCATCTCGTGGTGCCGCGGGTGCTCGCCTCCACCCTGATGTTTCCGATCGTCGTGGGAGTGGCCATGCTGGTCGGGCTGTTGTCGGGATGGGGCGCGTCGCTCGCGTTACTCGACATCACCACGCCCCAGTTTCTCAAAGGCGTCCGCATTTTCTTCACCGACTTCGACGTGCGCTACGGTCTCGTGAAATCGGCGAGCTTCGGCGCCGCGGTGGCGCTGATCGGCTGCCGCGCCGGGCTCAACACGCAAGGCGGGGCGCAGGGCGTGGGGCGCAGTGCAACGCGCGCCGTCGTGGTATCCGCCGTGATGATTCTCGTGCTCGATGCCTTCTGGGCGCTCGTGTGGCTCACCGGCCGGACCATCCGCTAACGTAGACCGGACTACACCATGTACACTTCGCCATGACCACGTCCCGACGCGTCAGCGATTTCGTGGTGGGCGCCACCGTGCTGGTGGTCACCATCGTGCTCATCGGTACGGTGCTTTGGCTCAAGCAGGCCGATCTCAGCGGGAAGACCCGGCACCTCGTCGCCCGCACCCGCGACGTCGGCGGGGTGGCCCTCGGCAATCCGGTGGTCATCCGCGGCGTCCGCTCAGGGCAGATCGAATCGATCGCGCTGGGGGAGCGCGGGTGGGTGGTACTCCGGCTCGGCATGGAGCGCGGCATCGACCTCCCCGCCGATCCTGTCGTGCTCCTCACGGCGTCGAGTCTGTTCGGGGAATGGCAGGCCACGATTACCGATGCCGCAGGCGTACCGGCCGACCGCGAACTGCGCGCGGCCATCGCGGAAGCACGCACCACCGGCGATACCCTCGCCGGTGCCGTGCTCCCCGACATCGCGCAGCTCACCTCAGTCGCCGGCCGCATCGCCGGCGACGTGGCCAAGGTGGCCGACCGCGTGCAGGTGGCGTTCGACGATCAGGCCGCGCGTGAACTGCGCGAATCAATCCGCAACTTCGCCACGCTCTCCGGCGAACTGGCGATCACCGTACAGCAGCAGTCCAAAAATCTCGACCGCATCAGTGGCGATGTGCAACGGGGACTCACCACGGTCAACGCGGCCGCCGCCAATCTGAATGCGTTCTCGAGCCGCATTGACTCGGCCACCAGCCGCGGCGAACTGCAGCAGATCGTGGCGAACTCGCAGTCGGCCGCCCGGGAGCTGCTTGCAGCGACCTCGCGGCTGCGTGCCGTGGCCGAGGGGCTCGATCGCACCGAAGGACGACTGGCCAGCGCCACCGCGCGCGCCGATTCGGTGCTCGCCAAAGTGAACGGCGGCCGCGGCACGCTCGGCCTGCTGGTGAACGATCCCGCGCTGTATCAGCAAAGTGATTCACTGCTACGCGAATTGCGCGCGCTCGTAAACGACGTCCGCCGCAATCCCAAGCGCTACATCAACGTGCGGATGTTCTAGCCGTCGTCACCGGTGGCGTGTGTGCCGCCGGCCGGCGTGTTACGCCGCCGGGACCGCCAGCACGCCGCGTCGCGCCGCGCGCAGCACACGCGTGGCCACGGAGCCCACCACGAGGCGCTCCAGAAAGCCATGGCGCTGGGTGCCCACGGCAAGCAATTCCGCCTGCGACTGCTGCATGTACGAGAGCAACGACGACGCCGGGTCACCGCGCACCGTCACCGTTTCCACCAGCATCGTGTCGGGCGCATCGAGCTGCGCGCGCACCTGATCGAACAGCGACGGCAGCGTGCGGCCGTAGTCGGCGTCCCACAGCTGCCAGTCGGTGGATGGATGTTCGAAGCGCGGACGGACATGCACGAGGGTGAGCCGTCCCTCCGGGGCAATCAGCCGCGCGGCGAGTCGGGCAGCCTGCACGCTCGCCGCACTGAAATCCATCCCGACCACCGCATGTTGCGGCATGGCGGGAAAACTCGGCCCCACCGCCAGCACCGGAACCGGCGATTCCCGCAACGTGGCCAGCGTGGTCTCGGTACCGAACAGGCGATCCAGCGGATTGTGTCGCCCGATCCCCATCACGAGCATCGACGCGTGACGCCGGGCCGCTTCCGCCGCCAGTGTCCGCGCCGGCGAACCAAGAACCACCTCGACCGGCCATGACCGGTCGCCGGCCGCTGCCACTGCAATCGCCCGTTGCACATCGTCCACCATCGCCACGCGACGGGCTTCATCGAGTCCGGCCGGCACCGGCAAGACGTCCATGCCGGCGGCGACGCCGGGGGTGGGTTCACACACGCCCAGCACCTGCAGCGGACCACCGAACGCCGCCGCGGCGAGACGTCCGGCGTTGCACAGCGCCTCGCTGGAGGCGGGCGCCCTGTCGCACGCCAGCAGGACCGGCCCGTTCGGAATGTCGGGTACCACGTCCGGAGGCGACCCAGCGTCGGGTGCAGATACTATCATGGCCGAAAAATCCTCGAGCAGCAGGCGCAGTGGGCGGACTGTGCCATCGGCACGGACACACCGACTCTCCAGGGAGTCAGTTCCGCGCAGCAACCGGCACGGAACAATGGTCGCCTGTTCTGCGGCCGCGCTCTATCGGGGAGTTCGGTCCGCCCTGTCGGGGAATCCCGCACAGCACATGCCGGCACACGAGTTTTAGAGGGCCCAGCGCATCCCGCGCGCCACCGCATCGAGGAGCCGGTGCGGCATGGTGCGTGCGCGCCACGCGGCGGCGGTGATCTCACGGCTGGTGGTGAGATCCTGTTGGAAGGTGTCGTCCACGGCCGCTCCGCACGCGCCGTCGAGCACCAGCACGTTGCACTCGGCGTTCAACCAGAACGACCGGAAGTCGAGATTCGACGATCCGATCAGCGACGCGTAGCCGTCCACCACCATTGTCTTGGCGTGCAGGGTGGCACGTTCATACTCGAACACGCGTACCCCGGCCGCCAGCAGCGTGGCGTACGCGCCGTGCGCCGCGTGCCGCACGATCGGCACGTCCGTGCGTGCGCTGGGCAGCAGCAGCCGCACATCGACGCCACGGCGTGCCGCCGCGGTGAGCAGCGACAGCGCGCGCGTGGGTGGGGCAAAGTACGGCGTGGTAATCCACAACCGCTCGCGCGCGCCGCCCAGCAGCGCGGCAATGACGCCGAGCATTTCGCGCTGACCACGACCGGGGCGGGGGTCGAGCACGAGGACGGCGCGATCGTCGGGGGTGGCCGTCTCGATCACACGCCGCACCAGGCGGCCACGACGCCGGTCGCGCCGCCGCCCCAACTGGCGCTGCACCGCGTGCGGGAGCGCGAATGGCAACGGAAAGGCCGGGGGCCGCACGCGCAGCTGCAGCGACGGCGTCGTGTCCAACTCGGCCCAGCTCACATACTCCAACCCGGGGAGCGCCGGTCCGCGGGCGCGGTCCCACCCTTCGGCAAACACGGCCGCCAGTTCACGCGCCACCGACCCTTCCACCTGCACGAACGTGTCGCGCCACGCGCCCTCGTGATGCAGGATCGACGACCCGTACTCCGTGCCGACGTTCATGCCCCCGGTAAAGGCGAGTGCGCGATCGCACACCAGGAGTTTGCGGTGATCCCGTCGCAGCATCTCGAGCGGATGCTGCCACACGCGGTGAAAGAGCCGCACGGTTACGCCGTAATCGGTCAGCCCCCGCCAGAAGTCGTCGTCGGTCCCGATCGAACCCACCGCGTCGGCCAGCACGCACACCCGCAGGCCGCGGGCGGCGGCGCGCACGAGCGCCTGCTGCACCGAGGTGCCCAACGTGTCGTCGCGCAGGATGTAGGTCTCCAGCAGCACCTCCTCGCGCGCGTCATCGATGGCCTGCATCATCACGCGGAACGCCTCGGCCCCATCCACCAGCAGCACCACGGGTGGACAGCGGTGCAACGGGCCACCGTCGATGCGCTGGACGAGATCGCGGAAAGCCGGATCGCGCACGCCTCCCGCCAGATGCCGTGCGGCACCCCACGCCCGGTACGCCCGCACCTCGCGCGGCGGGCGCGCGTCAGTCATGTTGCAGCATGACGCTGCTCCTTCGACTTCTGGTCAATGCGGTCGCCCTCTGGTGCGCGGCCCGGTTCATCGATGGCATCGACTACACCGGTAACTGGCAAGGCCTGCTCGGGCTCGCGCTGGTGTTCGGCGTCGTGAACACGCTGGTGCGCCCGATCCTGTCGTTCTTTTCGTTTCCGATCCAGATCCTCACGCTGGGACTCTTCACGCTCGTGCTGAATGCGGGCATGCTGCTGCTCACCAGCGCCCTCGCCGCCCGCTTCGACATCGCGTTCCACATCAGCAGCTTCGGCGCCGCGGTGCTCGGTGCCCTGCTGGTGAGCGTGCTCAGCACCGTGCTCAGCTGGATCGTCATCCCCAGCCGACGCGACGACGACTGAGCGGCGGCACGCGTCCCCACGTACGGGCCGTCACGCGGTCTGTGTGTCCGGAAGCTGGGCCAACAGGCGTTGCAGCACCAGTTCGAGTTGCTCGCGCAGTCGCTCCGGCCCCACGATCACGGCGTCGGGACCGTACTGGAGCACGTGGCGGACGGCCCACGCCTCGTCGGCCAGCGGGTAGCGCACCACGAACGATCCGTCGGGGTGTGCCACCCCGGACTCCCGTTCCGCGATCCAGCGCGCCACCGTGGCACTGTAGCGCACCTCCAGATGCTCGGGGGCGGGGGCATCCTGCACGAACACATGCCCCTGCTGTAACACGGCGTCCACGGAAAAATCGGACGGACGCGCGAACGACTGCTCGGTCTCGACCGCTTCGGTCACGCGATCGAGACGGAACACCCGCCGCTGGACGGCGCGCTCGCAGTACGCCACGAGGTAGATGTTCGCATCCGCCCGCACCATGGCGTACGGATGCACCCGCCGCATCGAGGGGTGCGCGTCGTCGGGCCGCTGATACGCCAGCTCCACCACCCGATGCGTTTCCATCGCACGCTGCAGCACCGCCACGGCCGTCCATTCATCATCGCGCGCGGCCTCGACCGCGACCGCACGCACCGACGGCTCCCCCGCGGCTTTGCGCCGATCGACCACCGTGTCCACCGGGCGCGCCGCGGTGTCGCGCAATCGCTCCCGCACGCCACGCACCAGATGCTGCTCGTCCACGGGGAGCTCCTGCTGCAGGATCCCGAGCCCGAGCTCGAGCGCGGCGAGCTCCGGTCGCGTGAGTCGCATGGGCCGCTTGAAGTGCGCGGAGCGCATGGACACGCGTTGATCGCCCACGAACAGCTGAATCGCGTCCACAAAACCGGCCGGCGTATCGTCCCGGTCCAGACAGGCGAAATCGTTCGCGAGGGTCTTGGCGTCGGTGCCCACGCGGGCCGCCAGTTGGTCCAACGTCAGGCGCGGCTCGTCAGCCATGAGCGGAAACGCCAACAGCAGACGCTGCAGGCGGTCGTCAGCGTTGGTCATGCCACCTCCTGGCGAACGGGCACGGCACGCTGTGCCGTCAGGGTGGCCTGCACGAGGGCACGCCACTGCTCGCACCACTCCACCGGCGCGACAACGGTGGCGTCGCCGCCGAAGGTGAGCAACCAGCGCAGGAACGGATCGCGACGGCGCACGGAAAAGAGGCGCTGGCCGTCCTCGGGGGCGGGCTGCCCCAGCTGCATCCCCTGCTGCACCTGCCCCGACGTCCCCTGAAACGCGACAACCACCATCACGGCGTCCTCGTCGCCCAGCTCCCACGATTGGCGCGAGGCCGCATGCCGCTCGAGGTCGAAGTCATCCGGAATCACATAGTCGGGCTGCTTGCGCGTGTGCTCGCAGCGGGCACGGGACACGCGACTCAGACGGAACTGCCGCAGCCGCTGCCGGGCCGGATCGTGCGCCACCAGATACCAGTGTCCCGTTAAGAACACGAGGCCGTACGGCTCCACGGTGCGCTCACCCGGCGCCGCGGCGCTCATGCCCGCGTACGTAAACGTGACGCGCTTGCGCAGCGTGAGCGCCTCGCGCAGCACGTCGAAGGTGCTGGCCTGCACCTTCACCGCCGCGACCAAGGGCTCGCCGATCGGCAGCAGCCCCACATCCTGCTCCAGCTTGCGGATGGCACGCATCGCATCGTCGTCGAGCGTTGCGTTGCCCAGCGCGCGCACCCGCGCCGCAGCCCGCCGGAGCATCAAGCATTCGTCCGGCGTGATCGCGAGCACAGGGAGCAGCTGATAGCCGATCCCCGCAGGACGCGGAATCGTGCGCAGTTCCACTTCCGGCACCAGCCGCGATTCGCACAGCGCCAGCAGCGGCAGGTAGAACGCGTCGTGCCGCAGCCGGTACCGCGACTCACCGCCGTCGCTGTCCTGCACCGTTTCAATGGGCACGCCGAAGGCGCGAAGTTCATCCTTGTCGCGCTCGAAGGTGCGCCCCACGCTCTTTTCGTCAACCGCGCCACCGGCATATCCGGGCACGTCCTGCCGCAATTCGGCAAACGTGGCGGCCATTCGCCGGCGGAGGAGCGCCGCGAGAAGATCGAGCCAGCGGGTCAGTTTATCGGCGGCAGCCATTGCAATGCACGGCAGAGGGTCAGGAAATACGACGCACCCGGTCCACGGGGAACCGGGTGCTCCAAGTCTACGGCGTGCCTCCGACAAGGCGAGGGGACGAGGGCATGACCCCCCATCCTCGACGCCGCATGGGCTAGGCGATGAACACCGGCACCACGAACTGACAGAAGAGCGCCCCGACGATCGTCATCGCGAATCCCCACAGCAGCAGCTGACGGAACAGCTGACGGCTGTCGTACCCGGCCGGCACCGCCGCGATACACAGCGCCCCGATGGTGGACAGCGGGGACACGTCCACCAAGGCGGCGCCCACGTTGATGCTGATGGCGATCTGCAACGGGTTGCCGCCGCCCAGCTTGGCCACCAGCCCGGGCACCGCCGGCAGGAACGCGGGATACACCACCCCTGACGTCGAGCTGTACGTCGAGATCAGCCCCGTCACCCCGGCGATGACGCCGTTCACCGACCCCGGCGTGGCCAGACGCGCGAGCAGGCTGGTGAACAGATCCATCCCCCCGGTCTTCTCCAACACCCCGATCAGGACGCTCACCCCGCACACCATCACGAGCACCGGCCACGGCACCTGCTTCAGCATGGCCGCATCGTCACCGATCCCCAGCAACACCAGCAACGCCGCCGCGCCGAACGCGGTGAGTCCGGGATTGAGCTTGAGCAGCAGCACCGCGCTCACCCACGCCACCCCGACGGCCAGCGTGGTCCAGTGCGCACGGGTAAGCGGTGCGCTTGCCTCGTCCACGTCCACCCGCCCATGACGCAGCATCGCGGGTCCGCCGAACATCGCCCACGCCGCGATCGCCACGATCGCGTGCGCCACAAAGTTCATCGCGAGCACCTCGCCGCCGTGGCCACTCAGCCCGGCCTTCGCCATCAGCGTCTGCACGAGCGCGCCGATCGCGCTGATCGGCGAGAGATTGCCAGCGTTGGCGCCGTTGCCGACCATCAACGCCATCAGCAGGATCGGAGCCTTTGCCCGGTGCGCAATGCCCATCGCCAGCGGTGCCAGCAGCGCGGTCGTGGCAATCGCGCCCGGACCGCTGGTCGAGATCAGGCACGCCAGCAGAAACACGAACGGCGGCAACAGCGCCGACCGGCCGCGCAGCATCCGGACACCATGCTGCGTCACGGCCTGCATCGTCCCGTTGGCCTGCGCGATCCCGAACAGCAACGTCACGCCCAGCAGCGTGAGAAACAGCGACGACGGGAACACCGCCATCACCTGCTCGACTTTCCAGTCCGCCGCGAACAGCGCGATCGGCCACGCGAGTGCCACGGCCAGCACCCCGACATTCACCCGCGACGTGAGACTGGCGGCCACCACCACCAAGAGCGCCACCAGCGACAGCACGGCGGGACTCACGCCGCCCTCCGCGCCGCCGGCATCCTCATGCGCGCGTCCACGGCGGCAGCAGATGACGCTGCACCTTGCCCAGCGCCGTCCGCGGCAACGCGTCCACCCGCACGAAGCCGCGCGGCACCTTGAACGACGCCAGCTGCGAGCGCACATGCTGCGACAGCGCGTCGAGATTCACCGCGACATCGCACACCACGTACGCCACCGGCACTTCACCGCGCACCGCGTCCTTCACGCCGACCACGGCCGCCTCCATCACCCCCGCCACCTCGGCCAGCAGCTCTTCGATCTCACGCGGGTAAATGTTGAAACCGCCCGAGATGATCAGGTCACTGCGACGCCCCTCTAGCGTGATGTAGCCGTCCGCCGCGCGCACCCCCACATCTCCCGTACGGAACCAGCCGTCGGCAAACGCCGTCGCCGTCGCCTCCGGACGGCGCCAGTACCCGTTGCACACGTTCGGACCGCGCACCCACAGCTCACCGCTGGTGCCATCCGGCACATCGATGCCGGCTTCGTCCACGATGCGCACACACGTCATCGGCAACGGAAAGCCCACCGTCCCGGCACGCCGCTCACCGTAGTACGGATTGCTCACGTTCATGAGCGTTTCCGTCATCCCGTACCGCTCGAGAATCACGTGACCGAAACGCTCGCGGAACGCCTCCAGCACCGTGGCTGGCAGCGGCGCGGACCCGGACACGAACAAACGCGTGCGCGCACCGATGGCGGTCGCGCGGTCCGCGGCGATCTCCAGCATCCGCACGAACATCGTCGGCACACCGAAGAACACCGTCGGACGGTACGTGTCAAACCACTCGGCCGCGTGCTCATGCTCGAACCGCTCCGCCAGCCGCATGTGACATCCACTCAGCAGCCACACATGCAGGCCGTTGCCCAGGCCATGCACATGAAACAAGGGCAGGACGGCGAGATACCGGTCGTCGCTGGTGAACTCCCACGCACTGGTCAGCGCCAGCGCGTTCGCCGCGAAGTTACCGTGCGTCAGCACCGCCCCCTTCGAGGCACCGGTCGTTCCTGAGGTATACACCAGCGCCGCCGGGGTATCGGCGACACTCTGCACCGCGATCCGGTCGGACGGCTGCGGCGCGGCCTCGGCGACCAGCGCCTCGAGACTCCAGGACACCGCGCTGGCCGGCAGATCGCCCTGCTGGGCGGTGGTGGTCACCACCGCCACCGGTTCCGCGTCGCCCACTATGTGCGTGATCTCGCGCTCGCGATACAGCACGTTCACCGGCACCACGATGATGCCAAGCTTGAGACACGCCAGCCAGAGATCGATGATCTCGACCCGGTTCGTGAGATAGAACGCGAGCCGGTCGCCCGCCGTGACGCCACGCGCGCGCAACGCATGCGCCATCCGGTTACTGCGCGCTTCGAGCGCACCGAACGTCAGCGCGAGGGGCTGGCCGGATGGATCGAGACAGTCCAGCGCGGGGGACGCGGCGCGGCCGAGCAACGACCGGTCGTAGAGGGCAAGGAGTGACATGGCGCGCAAGGTACCCCGCCCCCCCGCTCGGTCAAGCGCGCGTCAGGAAACTCCGAGCGCGCGCACGAGGGCCCGCACGCCGGCCAACTGCAGGCCGTCTTCCTCAAAAACAATCACCCCGAGCAGGGCGTGCGCCACAGCATCCGGCAGCCGGTCCACCCGGAACACCTGGATTACCGGACCCGCCATCATCGCCTCGCGCAGCCGCGGATGCGACCATCCGTCCTCCAGCGTCGGTGCCTGGTCGCAGCCCGTGGTGAGCACCGTGCGCAGCGCTGATGCCGGCGCGCCGCGGTAGCACACCGCGGGGAGATCGACGCCGAAGCTGCGCTCGAACAGCGCCTGCCACGCCATCGGCCGGGCCCCCTGATCACGGGCACCCGACGCCAGCACGACGCGGGGCGATTGCGCCAGCACGTGCATCCGCTGCACCGCATCCTGCAGATCGTCGAGAATGCGCGCCGCCCGATCGGGCGCCGTATCGGGTCCTGAATTGCCAGAAGCATCGGCCATCCCCCAATCTTCTCTTCCGCCCGCGGCGCAGCCACCCCAAGAGACCCTGTGTTCACACTTTTCGTCGTTGTCTTTCTCGATCTGATCGGGTTCGGGATGATCATCCCGGTCTTTCCGTTCTATGCGGAACAGGTCGGCGTGGCCCCGGCCTCGGTCATTTTCTTCCTCGGGCTCTATTCACTCGGACAGCTGGTGGGCGCCCCGATCTGGGGGAGCCTCTCCGATCGCATCGGCCGCCGCCCGGTGCTGCTCGCCACGTTGCTGGCCAATACCGCCGCCTCGCTGATGCTGGCCTTCAGCACCACCGGCGCAATGCTGGCCGTCTCCCGCATCGTCGCGGGACTGGCCGCCGGCAACATCTCGGCGGCCTACGCCTACACCACCGACATCACCACCGACGCCGATCGCCCCAAAGCGCTTGGCCTGCTCGGATCGGCGTTCGGCGTCGGCTTCATCCTCGGCCCCGCACTCGGCGGCCTCCTGGCCGGTGCCCACCCCGAGAATGGTGCCGGCTTTGCCCGCGTGGCCTACGGTGCTGCGGTGCTCTCGCTCGTGGCCTTCTTCCTGACGCTGTTCCGACTCCCGGAATCACTCCCCCCCGAGAAACGTCGCGCGAAATCAACGAAACGCGTGAGCATGACCACGTTCTTCACGCGCCCCGTCCTCCGGGATCTGCTGATCGCCACCATCATCGTGGTCGCCGCCGTCGCCCTCTTCCAGAGCACGCTGGCGCTCTTCACGGCCGACCGGCTGGGCGTCGGTCCGCGGACGCTGGGGTGGATCTACGGCTTCGTCGGCGTGGTCTCCGTGGTGGTGCAGGCCGGTATCATCGGGCCCCTCACGCGGCGCTTCGGCGCGCAGGCGCTCACCCGCGCCGGCGCCGTCCTCGTCGCCATCGGGATGGGGTGTGTCCCCGCCTCGCACTCCATCGGCGTCCTGCTGGTCGCCCTCGGCATCTTCGGCGTCGGGTCCGCCCTGTTCAATCCCAGCATGAGCGGACTCGTTGCCACCGCCGCCGCCCCGCACGAGCGCGGCAGCGTGCTCGGCGCTTATCAGGGCGCGGCCAGCATGGGCCGCGTGATCGGCCCCTTCGCCGCCAGCGGCGTGGCGAGCGCGGCGTCACTCTCCATGCCGTTCTTCGTCGGCGCCGTGGTGTCGCTGGCCGGCGCGCTGCTCATTCACACGCGCCCCAGATCAACACCCGGCTGACGCACCGCTGAGACCGGCACGTCATCACCTCGTTGCTTGACCCACCCTCGGGCGTACGGCACATTCGCAGCGAACAGGCTGCGCGGTCGTACGCGCCGCGCCTCCGTCGTGCGTCCGTCTGACGCGCGTCCGTCTGACTTTCCCGATCCCCGCCATGATCACTCCGCTCTTCCGCGCTGCGCCACTCGGGGCGCTCGCGCTGCTGGTGACCGCTGGCTGCGCCGGCACCCGGCCGCCCGCGGCACCACGTCCCGTCAGCGCCGCCGACAGCGCCGCGACCCGCGCCATGGCCAATGAGCAAGCGCGCACCGCCGGCGTCAGCGATGGCATGCGCCGTGGCGTCATCGGTGTACCGCCCTTTGCCTCGATCGGCAGCGACACGACACTGGCGCCGCTCGCCTTCGCGCTCGCCGACCTCGTGTCCACCGATCTCTCGCGCAGTGCCCGCGTGACCGTGGTCGAACGGGCGCGGCTCGGCGACGTCTTGCGCGAACTCGACCTCGCCGCCTCGGGACGCGTCGATTCGTCCACCGCACCGCGCGTCGGCCGGCTCGTCAGCGCCGAGCGGCTCGTGTTCGGGGCCGTCGAACCGCTCCCCGACGGACGCACCATCCGCCTTGGGGCACGCATCGGCGACGTGGAACGCGCCACCGTGACCACCGCGGTCGACGCCCGCGCACCGCTGGCCGACATCCTCGCCGCCGAGAAGGAACTCGTGTTCCGACTCTTCCAGACACTCGGGATCACGCTCACCCCCGGGGAGCGCGCCACCATCGAGCAGCAGCCCACCAAGAACGTCGCGGCGCTGCTGGCCTATGGCCGCGGCGTACAGCGCAGCTATCAAGGGGATGCCCGGGGCGCCGCCAGCGCCTTTCGCGACGCCTATCGCCTCGACAAGAATTTCAAAGCGGCGCGCACCCGCGCCGCGGAATCACGGGCGCTCGGCGCCGTCGGCACCGCCAACCCCATCGCGATTCCCGGCGTACGCCCCCTCGACCGCGCCATTTCCTCCGCCGTCGACCGCCTCAACCGACCGCTCGATTTGGTCACCAACGTCTCGCGCGCCGTGTCCACCTCCACCGACCCGTCGTTCCCCACCACGCAAGGCATCATCGTGATCACGGTGGTACGCCCATGATGTCCATTCGGACCACGGCGCGGACACTCGCGCGCGCCCTCCCCGCCCTCCTGCTCCCCACCGTCCTCCACGCGCAGGACCGTCTGGTCGGTACCGCCGCCCTCGGCACCGGGGTGACCGCCGAAGGCATCCGGTTCGGCGGCAGCGGCTACATGCAGCCCGGTGCGACCGGGAGCGACTCGGTGCGACTCCGCAGCATCGCGCAGCTGTCCGTGCCCGTGTCGCTCGCCGTCCCCCTCGGCAGCCAGTGGACGATCGACATCCAGTCGCTGTACTCCACGGTGCGCCTGAACACCGAGACCCGCATCGGCAGCACACCGCAGACGCTCACCCTCTCCGGCGTCAGCGACGTCCGCGTCCGCGCAACCGGCCGACTGCTGGACGACGCCGTCGTCCTCACCGCCGGCATCAACGCGCCGACCGGGCAGACCGAACTGGGAGGCGATGCCCTCACCGTCCTGCGGGCCAGCGCCGCGCCGGCCCTCGGCCTTGGCGCACCGCCGGTGGGCGGTGGCCCCGCCGCCACCCTTGGCATCGTGGTGGCGCGCCAGCTCGGCCCTTGGGCCGTCGCCATCGGCGGGTCATACGAGCAGCGCGGCACGTACCAGCCCGTCGCCGCCCTCACCGCAGGCGCCCCCTCCACCGACTACCAGCCCGGCAACGTCCTGCGTGGCTCGATCGGCCTCGACCGCCTCATCGGCCAGCATCGCCTCAGTTTCAGCAGCGCCGTGGATCGCTTCAACGCCGACGAACTGCGCGACCCCACCCGCGCCGGTGCCACACCGCTCGCCACCGTCCGCCTCGGCCCGATTGTCACCAGCGACCTGCAACTGCAGCTCGCCGCCCCGCGCGTCAACGAACTCGTGCTCTGGACCTCCCATCGCTTCCGCTCGCAGTACGAGCGCGACGGCACCGCCGTCAACGGTTCGTCGGCGAACTACGTCGACGGCGGCCTGCGCACCAGCGTCCCGCTCCGACCGGCCCTCGACCTGCTGGTCACCGCCGACGGACGCTGGCACAGCGGCCTGTCGATCCAGCAGGGGTTGGCGACCACGGGCGTCATGAGCGCCGGCGCCACCCTCGGACTCATCGCACGCGCCGGCAACCTGTCGTGGCAGCCATATCTGCGGGCTCAGGCCGGCAGCCTGTCGGCGCGCGATTCCGCGGCGCCCTCCACGGCGTTCTCCGGTGGATCCGTCGGTGTTCTCGTCGTTACCCGCTTCTGAGCCGCCGATGACCATCCTCATGCCCCTCATCCCCATGCGTCGCTCCGCGCCCCGCCGGATCGCCGTCCCTGTCCTCGGCCTTCTCGCCGCCCTCGCGGCGTGCAGCGACCCCGCCGACGTCACCAGCCCCAACCCGAACGCACCCGCCAGCATCGCATTCTCGGCGTCCATCTCCGCCTCCCGCGCCACCGTCGTCCAGCTGGCCGTCAAGGCCAAGTACCTCCGGCAGGGCGGCACCGCCGTCGACATGAGTGCGCAGACGCTGACACTCAGCGATGTCGCCACCCAGCAAGTCCCGGTCACGATCGATCTCGCGCCCTGCCTCGCTGACGCCGCGCGCGCCGGCAGCAGCGGGGCCGCCCCCGCCGCCGATGAATGCGTGGTCCGGCTCGACGTCGATCTGATCCTCGACGGGGCCTCCGTCGACCGCCAGGTGATCGGCCCCCTGTCGCTCAGCCCGGGCGTCCAGCGCACGGTGACACAGCCCGTCGCCCTGCGCGAGGTCGGCACCATCAGCATTACGCCGCCCGCCGCCAATGTCGTCGCCACCGGCCAGCCGCTGCGCATGGAGGTCTCCCGCACCATGCAGCTCACCGCCACCATCGCCGATGGCGCCGGGCGCCCGCTCACGGGGCGTACGGTCACGTGGAGCAGCAGTGCCGCCAACGTCATGTCCGTCAACGCCGCCGGTCTCGTGACCGCCGTGGGGACGGGGAGCTCCACCATTACCGCGGAAAGCGGGGGTCGCACCGCCACCGTGACAGTGCGCGCCGTGCCGTTGCCCGCCGCCATCACCATCGTCTCGACCGGGACATCCGGCCAAGCCACCATTCGCTCGGCGCCGGCCGGCATCGACTGCGCCATCAATGGTGCCGCACTGTCCGGTACCTGCACCTTCACCTTCCCCGGCGATGCGCAGGTCGTGCTCAGCGCCACGCCGGCCTCCCTGTCCCAGATCGCCGGCTGGACCAACGACTGCAGCGCGGCGACCGGGACCAGTTGCACCATTGCCACGTCACAGGCACGCACCGTCGGCCTGTCCGTCCGCGCCTTCCGCACCCTCACCGTGACCGGCACGGGTAACGGAGCCGGGTCCATCACCAGTCCGGCAGGACTGAATTGCGCCGTCTCCGCCGGCACCGCCAGCGGCACCTGCTCCGTGAGTGTCCTGGACGGGACCTCGATCACACTCACCGCGAATGCAACGGCACCGAACAGCGTGCGAAGTTGGACCGGTGACTGCGCGACCAGCACCGGCACCACCTGCACCGTGGTGATGAGCGCGAACCGCGCCACCGCCGTGCGGTTCGATGCGGCCGTGGTGCTCACCGCCACCCCCGCCGGCACCGGCAATGGCGCCATCACGGCCCCGGGGCTGATTGCCTGTACGCGCACAGACGCCGTCAACGCCGGCACCTGCAGCAGCAGTGTGCCGTTCGGCACCATCGTCACACTCAGCGCCGTCGCCTCGTCGTTCTCCACATTCACCGGCTGGACCGGCGTCTGCAGCGGCATCGTCACCACCTGCGCGATCACGATGGATCAGGCGCGTGCCGTCGGCGCGACCTTCACCCGGCAGCGGGGACTCGTCGAGGTCATGATGTCCGGCGCCGGAGCCGGCGGACTCGCGGTCAACGGCACCACCCTCTGCACGAAAACCGCCGCCGAAACCTCGCGCGCCTGCAGCATCACGCTCGACCTCGGATCGTCGGTGACACTGCTGGCCCAGCCTGGCACCGCATCCACGTTTGCCGGCTACACCGGAACCGTCTGCACCGCGTCCGCCCCGGGCTGCCAATTCACGCTGCTCGCCAACGCCACCGTGGGCCTGACCTTTAATCCGGCGGTCAACACCCTCACGGTCACCGCCGCCACGAACTCCACCAGCGACGGCAGCGTCCTCTCCCCGGACTTCACCATCGCGTGCTCCATCAACGGGAACACGGCCTCGGGCGTCTGCACCACGCCAATTCCCGCCGGGGGTCGACTCTCCCTTAACGCGCGGCCGTTGGCCAACGCGGCATTCGCGGGATGGGGCGGAGCATGCGCCACCGTGCAATTCCTCGCCACCTGTGTCGTCAGTCCCACCACGTCGGCCACCGTCACCGCCAGGTTCGTGCCGGGCCTTGACCTCACGATGAGCATCTTCGGAGGCACGGGCCGATTCGAGCTCCGGTCGGCCACGCAAAGCAAAACGTGCTCGCGGCAAAGCACTGACTCTACCAGTACCACGTGCGTGTTCCGGCTCCCCGTGAACGAGACGGTCACAGTCACCGCCGTCCCCAACCCGGGCATGGCATTCAGCGCCTGGTCGGGAGGGGGCTGCGGCGAGAACAGCCTGCCCTGCACGTTCGTCGTGACGGTGAACAATTCGTTCCTCGGGGGCTTCTTCTTCTCGACTGCGGTGGGCGTGGCCCCGCCGAGTCCGATCACCCTGCGGCGCGACCCATAACGCAAACGGGGACGTCGCATCATGCGACGTCCCCGTTCGTGCGGCCCACGGTGCGGGCATCCGCTACTTCACCGTCCGCTCCGCCGACGCCAGCAACGTCTTCGCCCGGGCGTTGCTGGGGTTGGCCTGCACCGCCTCCTTGTACAGCGCCACCGCTTGCGCGGGATTCTTGCGGTCCTGGGCCTCGATCGCACGGCTCACCAGCATCATCGAGCGCAGCTGATTGGGCCCTTTCGCGCCCACCGCCGCGCCTTCCTGAAAGCCCGCCGGCACCGCCGGCAGCTTGAGCCCCGCGTTCAGCTTCGTGCCCAGCTGGGCGAGCAGCTCCAGCATATTCTCCGCTTTCCCCGTCACCGACGTCGCGTATTCAAGCTCGGACGTTTCGGTGTTGATCGCCCGGACGTCCATGCGGATCCGCTCTTTCGGGTCGATCACGAAGCTCCCCATCAGCATGTGTAGCGCGCCCAGCGTCTTGCCCAGCTTGGCCGCCGTTTCCTTCTCCACGCGACCGCTCGCACCGAGGTTCTGCTCCTCCAGCAAGGCCTGCAGGCGGTCACGCTCGACGACGCGGATGTTGGTGTTCGCCGAGAGCTCCGTGATCATCATCTCGGCGAGTCCCTTGCTGAGCGGCGCGTAGTCGGCATTGTTGCTGATCGCGCCGTTCGTGAAGTACAGCACGGCAACGGTGGGGCGTGACGACGGCGCAGTTTGTGCGGCCGCCGTGGCGGCCGACGTGGCGAGCGCTATCGGCAGCGAGAGCGCGGCGAGGACCATGGCCCGGAAGGAGCCGCGAGCGAGCGTAGTAGTCAGCATGCAGGTATTCTCCGAAGGGTGATATTCCCAGAACATACCGTCGGTCGCCCCCTTTCGTTCAGGTCGTATGCCGAAAGTCTGCCCAGTCTGCGGCACCAGCTATCCCGATCCTAACGTCTTCTGCCCGTCCGACGGCAGTACGCTCCGCGCCGCCGAGGCGGATGGCGACCTCATCGGAAGCGTCGTCGCCGACCGGTACCTCGTCACCGATCTGCTGGGTGAGGGGGGGATGGGCAAGGTCTATCTCGCCCGCCACGTCCGGCTGCCGCTGCAGGCCGCCATCAAGGTGCTGCGTCCCGAGCTCCTCAAGGACGCCGCCTCGGTCGCCCGTTTCAATCGGGAGGCAGCCAACGCCAGCCGCATCGAGCACGCCAGTGTCGCCCGCGTCTTCGACTTCGGGGAGACCAGCGACGGGACCGTCTATCTGGCCATGGAGTTCATCGCCGGACGGCCCCTGAAGGACGTCTTGGAGGCCGACGGCCCGCTCACGGCGGCGCGGACCGCCGTCATCGTCCGGCAGGTCGCTGACGGGCTCGACGCCGCCCATCGCCTCGGGATCGTGCACCGCGACCTCAAGCCCGACAACATCATGGTGACCGTCGATGACGACGGCACCGACCGGTGCAAGGTCGTCGATTTCGGCATCGCCAAAGCCATCGGCAGCAACGAGAAAGAAGCCGGACTGACGCGCACCGGCTTCGTCGTGGGCACGCCGGAGTTCATGAGCCCCGAACAGTTGCTCGGCACCGAACTCGATCACCGCAGCGACGTGTACGCGCTCGGGCTCGTGGCCTACACCTGTCTCACGCTCGACCTGCCCTTCGACCGCAACACCCCAGACCGCGGCATGACCGCGCGCCTCATGAGCACGCCGCGCCCGCTCTCGGTGGTCCGCCCCGACATGTCATGGCCGGCCGCCCTCCAGGCGGCGCTCGATCAGGCGCTCGAGCGCGAGCCCGGCAATCGCACCGCCTCCGCCGGCGCGTTCGCCAAGGCACTCGAAGCCGCGCTCAGCCCCAGTGGGGCCGCACCAGCCACCGCCGCCCTGTCCGCACCGGTCGCGCCACCCGTCGCTGCGCCCGCACCCGCCGCCACGGCACCCGTCGCGGCCGCCACGGCACCAGCGGTCGTACCACCGCCGGCGGTCGCGAACACGCCCGCACGAAAAAGCGGGAAATCGGCGGCCATCGATCAGCCCCCTGCGCGGCGCCGCACGATCTCGTGGCCGCGCGTCCGTCTACCCAGCCTTGGCTTCATTCTGTTCGTCGGGGGCGCCTGGTGGTTCGTCACCAAACAGCGTGCCCCTCGCCCCAGCGATGTGAATCAGCTGGTCCGCAACGCCACCCAGACCGCCAACGCCGTCGTCGACGGTGCGCAGTCCGCCGCCACCTCGGCACAACGGGCCATCGAGTCGGCCCAGTCCGACGCGCCGGCCACCGACGCGCCGGCCACCGACGCGCCGGCCACCGACGCGCCGGCCACCGACGCGCCGGCCTCAACGCGGACGGCGGAGCGACCCACCAGCAGCGCGACCGGCACAAAGGCGGCCACCCCCGCATCGGCCGCCGTTCCGGTGGCACCGCCGTCACCATCACGCCCCGCCACCGGCCGCCGCACGCTCGACAGCATCGCGAAAGCGCTCGATCCGCTCACCGCCACCGAGGCTGATGCCGGCGCCGCCATCCCGGTCCTGCGCAATCTCATCAGCGGGTTGTCATCCGACGAGGATCGTGCCTGGGCCTACATCCGCATCGCGGAGGCCCATCTGCTCATGGACGAGGTGAAGCCGGCCTGCAACGCGCTGCGCACCGCGCGGGGACTCGCCCAATCCATGACGCAGGCCGATGTGATCA
This sequence comes from Gemmatimonadota bacterium, assembly GCA_031127095.1. Classification (GTDB taxonomy): domain Bacteria; phylum Gemmatimonadota; class Gemmatimonadetes; order Gemmatimonadales; family Gemmatimonadaceae; genus Gemmatimonas. The sequence continues at coordinate 22,124 of JARIEX010000009.1, read as the reverse complement.
CCAACTACACCGGCAAGTTGAGCTGCGCGCCGTAACACCACCGGCGCGCAGCGGCTGATCCACCCTTACTTGGTGACCTGCGACACGCAGCTCATGCGACCGAGCCAGCCGCGGGTCAGCACATTCGACGCCTCACGGCGCAGCGCTTCGAACCGCACCATCACCGGCTCGGCATCCTTGCCGGTGGCATTCCACGTCACGCTCTGTCCTTCGAATGCGTCGGCCGCCGAGACCAGCCGGAACATCGCCCAGTCACCACCGGCCGCCCGCACCTTGATCGGCTTGTTCTTCTTGAACTGAGCCTGCAGCTCCGCATCGCGCCCGTTCGTGGCCGGCCACACCACCTCGTTCTTGAACGACTTCTGATCGAAGCGGGCTTCCTTGCCGTTGTTCTTCAGGATCATCAGCGGCGTCCGGTCAGTGATCACCCCGCTCGCGAGCCACCGCACCATCGGCGTGGTGGGATCCTCGGCGAACAGCGCCGCCGAAACCTCCGCCGCCCGGTTGAAGAACGACACGAAGCTGGCCGACAGCTCGACCTTGCCGCCGCCCTTCGGCACCCACGCGTTGCCCTGCTTCTCGAGATAAGGCGCCAGCCGTTCCTGCTGCAGCACCCACAGCTCACCCGTCCCCGGCGCCAGAATCGCCTTCACGTCGGCCAGACTGGCGTCGGTGGCGGCGTCGGGGGTAAACGGGAATCGTGACGTGAGCTGATCGACGCGCGAACACAGGGCACGACCACGCTCGTTGAGCGCCGCCGCCTCGGCCGCCCCGCCGCCGCCACCACCGCCACCGCCGGCTGCTGGGGCCGCCGCGACCACCACACGCTTCGCCGGCGGACGCGCCGACGCCACCGTCTTGAGTACCGCCTCGGCCCCGACAATCGGCGCCAACAGCAACTGCTCGACCGCACCGGCCATCGCCGACGCGTCGGCGCTGACATCGAAGCCCTGCGAGACCCGCTTCGCCGCGACGCGCGCTTTCGTGACGTCACCGCCGGCGAGCTGCGCTGCTTGCACCAACGCCAGCGTGGACGCGGTATCGACAGCCGGCGGCAGATTACCGATCTGCGCCAACGTCCCCTGCAGTCCGAGCAGGCCGTCCATGTACGGCTGGTTCTTCTCCGACACGTACTTGTCGACCACCGCCGGCGGCGTCACGGCATGCACTGGCTGGAACACGGCACGGGTGCTCGAATCGGTGTCGGTGTGCACCGCCACCGTGCGCAGCACCTGCAACAGCGGCGACTGCATCCCCGCGATCACGTCCAGCTTGCCCGCCGCATCCTTCACGTTCAGCGGACGCGCAACCGTTGTGCCCTGCACCACTGCGCGCCAGCTGCGCACATAGTCGTCGTCATACCGCGCGCGGATCGCCGCGATGATCGCCACGCGATCCACCGATTTCGCCGCCGTCGCGTCGCCCACGACCCACGTCTCACCCTGGAAGTAGCGATCGGAATTGCGGAACGCGTCGCGCATAAACGCGGCGCCCTTCGCGCTGTACGCCCCCGCCACCTCGAGTGGGGCGGTCACCACCCCGGGCGACTGCGGCACGGCCACCGGCGGGACCGTCTTGTTTGCCTCGGCCAGCATGCTCACGTAGATCTGCTCGCCGCCCGTGAAGCGCGACAGGAACGCACGGGCCTGCGTCACGAGCGCGGCATCGGCGGCGGTCGGCCACGGATTGTACGTGGGGAGCTCGCTCGCGTAGAACTCGAACTGCCGCCGCGCGAGACCGGTGACGTCGGCATCGGTGGCCACCCCGCGCTGCCAGCTCGCCAGCAGGACCGGCGCCAGAAACGCCGACGTACTGCGATCGGGCGACGTGGTGGTGATCAGATACCCCTTCAACCGCGCGTACGTCGTGCCATAGTCGTCGGACGGCGACGGCGTATCGGACAACGCCTGCAGTGAATCGATCAACGCGCGCTGACCATCGGCGAACAGCTGCGAGCGGAACCCGGCGTACCACACCGGACGTGCTGCCTCGAACACCGCCGGACCACTCCACAGGCCGAAGCGCAGACGCAGCGGCGGACCGTCCTGGTTGTACCGGCGCACGGTGTCGAGCTGCGCCCGCAGCGCCTCGAGCCGACGCAACGCATCGGGCGACGGCAACGCGATCGTACCCGGCGCCGATTGCACGACCGGCAACGCGGCCACGGCACGTGCCGCATCCGCCACGCGCACGCCAAGCGCGCGGTTCCCAAGCCACGACGCCGTGACGCCGACCAGCAGCAGCAGCGCGGCCGCCGTGGCGGACCCCAACAGCACGCGGCGCGTGCGCTGCACGCCGACCCCACCGCGTGCCACCGCCGCCGCACTGGTGTCGGCCAGCACGACCTCGCGCAGCAGGCGGTCGAGAAACACCCACTCCGGCACCTTGCGGCTGCTGGAGGCGGCCGCCAACGGCGACCCGGCGGCCGAGGACGCCACAACCGGCTGACGGAAGATGCCGGTGGCATCGGCCGCCGTCGGCGCGGGCGCCGCCGCCACCGCGCGCGCCGGTGACGGGGCCACATCGGTCACCACCACCGGCCGCGCGCCGGTGAAGTAGAAGCCGCGCAGCTGCGGACTCGCCCCCAGCTGCGTGGGCCGGCACACTTCCAGCAGGAACGACATCAGCGACGGCTGCAGCTTCTGCAGTTCGCGCGGTAATTCATACGACGCATAGCGGCGGTCAAGCGCGCCGTCGCGCCCCAGCAGGTCGGTACGGCGCACCGCGACCACATCGATGATCTCGCGGAATGCGGCATCGAGGCGCGGGGCGAGACGCTCCGCGTAACTGCCGCTGTTCGACGCGGGGTCGAAGGGGAGCGTGGCGCCGAGCGGGGCGCGCAATTCGTCCTTGGTGAAGACGCTGATCCACGGTTCGAAATGCGGGACGCGATCCATCTTCGTGAACAGCACATACACCGGCACCGCCAGCCCCAGTTCGCGGGAGGCTTCCGCGAGGCGCTGCCGCAGCGACTGCGCGAGCTGCTCGAGCTGCTGCCCGTTACCGCCGGCGTAGCACAGATCGCACGGCACACACAGGAGCACCGCGCGCGCGGCTGCCTCCCCTTTGCCAACCGCCGCCGCCACCCGTGGTGCCCGCAGCGCCCGCACGACCGTCGCCCAGCGCGGGGCATCGGTGAGCAGCGCGCCACCGAGTTCGGTGATCACCGCCTGCTGCATCGCCCAGACGTTGGCGGCCTTCGTCGGCACCGGCGCATCACTCGCGGCTGCGGGCGCATCGCCGGCCAGCAACTCCGGATCACCGCCCGACCGCGCGACCACCGTGGTCTTTGCGGCACCCGAGGGGCCCAGCACCAGCACCAGCGCGCGGTTGAAGAACGTCCCCCGCGGCAACCGGGCGCGCGCGGCGCTGATCGCCAGCAGCACGTCGTCACCCGCATCCAACACCGGCTCGGCATCCTGCGGACGCAGGTACCACAAGATCGTGCCGGCCGCGATCAGCCCCAGCAGCACGAGCCCCACGCGCAGCCCCCACGTCGTGAGCACATCGAGCCGCACGGTGCGCTCGATCAGCACCACCGCCAGCACAAACACCAACAGCACGGCGGCGGCCAGCACCCACCGCACGAACGGCTTTCGAGACGCCATGGAAAGATCCGGAGTTATCGGGCGGAAGCGGTGCCGGTGGCCACGGCCACCGGAGCGAGCGCACGCAGGTCGCCGGCGGCGCCGCGTAACAGAAACGCGTACGTGCCCCAGAGCACGACCAACAGCGCCGCACTGGCGATCGCCGCCATCGTGAGACGACGCAGCCACGGGTCCGTGGTATCCACGCGATCGGTCGGGGGACGCCAGTGCGGCGCCAGGTCACCCGGTGCGCCACGTAGGCGCCCAAGCCGCTCGGCCACCCGCGTGGTCGTGGCATGCAGCTGGCCGTTGTCACCGGCGCCGTACTTACCGCGGAACCCGAGCAACAGGCACAACTGATGCACCTCGAGCAGATCGGCGAGGTCGGGGCTGTCGGGACGCGCCAGCAGCTGGTCGATATGCTGGAAGAACCACTCGCCGCCCATGTGGCCACCGAACAGTTCATCCTGCAGTGGACGACGGGCCCAATCGGCGAGTGCCGCGGTGCGCGTGTTCAGCACCGATTCATCCAGAAAGGCCACCACCGCAAAAATGGCCAGACGCGCATCCGCGGCCGGGAATCCCGCCTGCAGCGCCTCCTGTTCGGCGCGCGTGAGCAGCTGGATGATCTGGCCGCGGAACGCCGCCGCATCGGTCACGGGCTGACGGTCAGCCCGGAGCCGCACGACGGCGGTGAGGGACTCCTGCAGCGCACGCGCCAGACGCCCTGGCGCGCCGATGGTCGAAGCAGACACGGGTGTTCCTCGAATCAGTGGGGTTACGACGACGGCAGCAGCACAGCGACTTCCAGATACGCCGCCGGGAGGGCATCGGGCACGTACACACCGATCTCGCGGCTGTCGGTCAGCGACAGCGCACACGGACCGGCCAGTGTGAGCTCGAAATACGTGAGATCCGGCTTCGGCGCGAGCCCCGAGGGAGGCGACGGGACGTGCTCGGTGGCAAGGCCGTTGAACGCACGACGCACCAGCTCCAGCACGAACTTGCTCGCGCACGTTTTCGTGAGCCGCTGCACGCGGTCCACCAGCTCCGCACGGCCCACATCGGCCCGCACGCCGAGAAACCAGCGGGCACCGGGCTCGAAACAGCGCGGATCGGAGAGCGTCGCGACATGCAGAAAATCGGCGGTCGCCTGCAGCGGCACGATGATCGCGCGGGCCGAGAGCACGACATCGAGCTGCGCGCGCAGCCGCTGTTCGAGATCGGCGAACACGTCGGTGAGCCGGTCATGATCGTACAACGGCAGATCGCGGGGGTGCCCGCCGAGCGCGAACGTCGACAACGCCCCGGCCAGACGCGACAGCTCGAGGAACAGCCGTTCCGGATGCGCCCGTCGCGTGAGCAGCAGATGGCGCAACGGCGCGTCGGCGGAGCGGACGGCGTGCAACAGCCAGCGGGTGGCCAGCTCGTTGCCGACATACGCCGCGGCACCGCCGACCGCGCCGGACGGCGCGCTGACCAGCGTGGCCGCGAGGGCACTCCCCTTGGCCTCGAGCAGGCTCACCGTGCGGCGCAGCAACGCCAGCAGCGCCTCGCTCGCGCCCAGTTGCAGCACCGGCGGGATGAACGCGGCGTCCACTTGAAAATGTCCGCGACCATCGCGTGTGATGCGCCCGACGGGAAGGGAGACCACGTCGTCCGTGACCTCGTCGTCCAGCAGCAACTGCAGCTGGCGGGCCGCAAAGCGCACTGGCAACGGATCGGCCCCGGTGGATTCGTCGATGACCAGCTGTTCGATCGCCTGAAAACGCCGCCGCGTTCCGGCGTCGCGCGCACGGGACACGTCATCGGACGCATCATCGGGCGTCGCGATCGCATCGACATTGGCGGCATCGGCGCGCCAGTGCGCCAGCGCCAGATGCACAACATGCGCGTCGCGCGTGGGGGAAAATCGATCGGCGAGCCCCGACGGGGCGGGGGCGGGGTCCGCATCGGGGCTGTGTACAACAGTCCCGTCAGGGAGCACGCCGCGGGCCTGCAGCAGCGCCAGCGTGCCGTTCTGCAGCGCCTCTGCATCGAGGGCGACGGCGGAGAGGCCGTACGCAAACGGGACCAGCAGGTCGAAGCTCCGCGACGTCTGGTCTTCCTGATAGCGGCGCTGCGCCTGAAAGTGCTGCGGCGCGAGATGCATGCCGTCTTCCCAGACGACGCGGCGGGACGGCGGTGAGGTCAGGCGCATGGCAGCGGAGGGGGCAGCGAGGTCGCAAAGCGCACGTCGGGCAACGTCACACGTCCGGCTCGATGCAGGCAACACATTGCGCGTGGCCGGAGGCGCGTGAACAATTGAACAATACATCAGCGGGGCAGTTATCGCGTCGTTCCGGCGCTCCCGTGCACTCTTCCGGCTATCCCCGATCATGAGCGACGATTTCAGTGCACGGTACCGCCTGCTGAAGTGCGTGGCGGTGGGCGACGGCATTCGCAGTCACAATGCCCAGGAACTCGCGACCGGCCGGGTGGTCATGGTGCATCTGGCCGACGCGGCCGGCCCCGACGAGGTGGAGCAGCTCCGCCACCTCATCGATCGGCTCCCCGTGGCCGACCGGAACCGCGTGCTCGAAACGGCAACGTTGCCCTCCGGCTTCGCCATCGTAACAGAATTTCTGGCCGGGCTCTCGTCGTTCCCCGCGTGGCTCGCGGCGCGCGTGGCGCCGCTGGCCGCCCCGGTAGCCGCCCCGATAGCCGCCCCGATAGCCGCCCCGGTAGCCATGCCGGTAGCCATGCCGGTGACCGCCCCGGTGGCGACGCCGGCCCCGGCCCCCGCGCTCCCGCCCGCGCCGGCGGCCTTCCCCCCGCCGCCCGCACCGGCCGCCCCCGGCGTGTTCACGCAGATGTTCGGCGCCCCCTCCGTGCCGGTCGCACCGGCGGCGTCCATCGCACCGGCGGCGCCGGTCCCACCAGCCGCCGCGGCGCCACTCCCGGTGCCGGTCCTCGCGCCGGCGCCGGCACCGGCTCCGCCCGGACCGGGCGCGTTCACGCAAATGTTCGGCGCCCCCTCCGTGCCGAAAACGCCAGAAATAGCGCCATCACCAGCGCATGATCCGTTCAGTATAAAGGCAGAAAGTCATGTTCCACCGGCGCCTTTCGTGCCGGCGCTGACCATGCCCCCGCTCGCGCCGCTGCCCCCGATCGCCCCCAAATCCGGGCCGGGTGAGTTCACCCAGATGTTCTCGGCCCCACCAACCGCGGCCCCACTTCCGCAGACGATGCCGGCGTCGCCCGTGTCGCCCGGCCTCGTCACGCCACCCAGCTTCGCCGCGCCACCGGCCTCGGCACCACCCGCCTTCAGGCCGGCGGCTCCGGTGCCACCGCCTTTCGCGCCACCCGTCGTCACACCGGCCAGCCCCGCCGCCCCCGCGCCCTCGCCGCTCTTCGGGCAGTCGCCGCTCTTCGGCGCCCCACACCCGCCGGCGCCCGCCCCGTTCACGCCGGCGGCCCCGTTGCCGATCACGGCGGCGGCGCCACCCACGCCCATCACCCCGGCCGCGCCCGCTGGATCGCCGATGGGGGCGTCGCACCCGTTACCCCCGGGCATCCTCCCGCCCCCGGTGTTCGGACTGGGCGGGAGTACGCCCCTCTCACCGATGGGCGGCGCAGCGCCGGCCGGCGGCGCGGGGCCCAGTGATTTCACCCGCCTGATCAGTCAGGCGGCGGCACCGGTCGTCCCCACCACACCCGCACCGCCCGCCGCCACGGAGGCCGCCCCCGCCCCCGCGAAACGCCGCATCCCGATGGCGCTCATCGTGATCCTGAACGTCATCATCCTGATCGCGGTCATCATTGTGGTGGTCGTGCTGCAGCAGCCGGTCCCGTCGGCTCCCGTTGCCCCATCGGTCCCCACGGCCCCGTCAGCTCCCGCCATCCCGTCGGTCGCCGCCCCGGCCATCCCCACCAGCTAGGCGGGACCGCCCGCGGCGACCACAGGTCCCGCGGGCTCCGCGGCGGGCAGCCCCCCTAGCGAAGCACGATCACCAGTTCGAAGCGCGCGTCCACCAGTTCGGCCGGCACGTACACGGCCAGATTGCGCGCCCGCACGATGGCGTCCCACGCGCTCCCCGCCTGCCGGATGGCGAAGTATTGGAAGTCGAGTTTCACCGGCACCGCCGACGGCGGCGACGAGATATGGGCCAGCTCGATCCCGGGCAGCGCCTGACGGATCAGCGTGTCGACCACATCCGCGGCCCCCACCTTGCACCCCTGCAGTACCTTCGGAATCAGCTCCTGCTGCCGCACCGGAGCGCTGACCGCCAGAAACCACTGCGGCGCCTCCAGCCACGTGGTCTGCTCAATCGCGACCGCATGCAGTGTGGGGCGCACCGGCTTGAGCGGCAGAGCGACGGCCGCATCGACGACCGCCCCATCCAGCAGCGCGTATAGCCGGCGCTCCAGTTCCTGAAACCCTTCGCCCAGCCGAAGGTGATCGTACGTGGGCAGCGAGCGGGCATCGCCACTCGTCGAAAAAGCCGACAACGAGCCCACCAGCGCCAGCATCGCCTCCCACAGCGCCACAGGATGACCGCGCCGTACTTCGTGCAGATGGCGGATCGACGGCAGATGCGTGTTGATCGTATAAAGCAGCCAGAAGCTCCCCACGTCGGCCACGGTGAAATCGGCCAGCCCCTGATTCCGCTGCCGACGGCTCCCCGACAGCGACGCGCTCCGCGCGCCAAGCCGCTCGGTCAGTCGACGCATCAGCCCCATCATGACGTCACTGGCCGACAGATCGAGCAACGGCGGCACGAACGTGGCATCAAGGCTCACGTCACCGGCTGGGGACCGGCGCAGCCGCGCAATCGGCATCGCCGTGTACCCCTCCAGACTTTCCCCTTCCAGCAACAGTCGCAGCGACGGCGGCGACACCTGGATCGGACGTTCCGTCTGCCCCGTCGTCTCGTCGCGCAGCAACTGCTCGTCGGAGAGCCACCGCGCGCTCACCTGAGTGTCCGCGCGGCGGGCCACGTTGCGGGCCCCGGGGCGATACTCCGGCACCGCGATGTGCACGAGCACCGTGGGCTGATCGGGCCCGAACGCGGCGGTCAGCGATTTCGGCGCCGGGGTCGCCCCCGCCAGTGGCGCGTCGAACAGCAAGCCATCGGCAAACCGGCCGGCGATCGCCGTCGTGACCAACGTGCCGCCGGCCAGCGCGTCCAGGTCGATCGCAAGGTGGGAGAGTCCCCACGGGGTAAAGGCCAGCGCGCCAACCTGAAACGCGAGGGCTTCCTCGTGGTGTCGGTCCTGCGCCTGCAGATGCTGTGGCGTCAACAGGACGCCTTTCGTCCAAAGTACCGGCGGTGAGTGGCGCATACCGTAACGTATCCCTTCCGCGATCCGGTCGTCAGAGGCGGGCGCCGCGTGTGTGCGCACGCCCGATTGGCGTAGAACATCAAAACTGTTGCGTAGACGCAACGTTGCAAATGCTTGACATTTCTTCGAGCGGTGGCCAACACTAGGTGAGGAGTGTTTCACACCCGCTACCCCCCCTCTCCCCGTTCCATTCGCGCCGGAGTGTTGCATGGCTGACAGTACCCAGAAGAAGCTCGAACGCGTCCGCCCGCCCCGCATTCAGATCTCGTACGAAGTCGAAACGGGCGGTGCCATCGAAATGAAGGAGCTTCCGTTCCTCATGGGCGTGCTCGGTGACTTCAGCGGTAACCCCGCGGAGCCGCTCCCGCGCCTGAAGGATCGCAAGTTCGCCGAGATCACCCCCGACAACTTCGACGAGACGCTGGCCAGCATGAAGCCGCGCCTCCAGTTCTCGGTGGAGAACAAGCTCAGTGAAGACGCCGACGCCCCCAAGCTCGGCATCGAACTGAATTTCCGCAGCATGGACGACTTCTCGCCCGACCAGGTGGCCCGCCAGGTGAAGCCGCTGCGCGAGCTGCTGGAGCTGCGCACCGAACTCGCCAACCTGCGCGCCAATCTGCAGACCAACGAGAAGCTCGACGAAGTGCTGCAGGACACGCTGGGCGACGCCGACAAGATGGCCAAGCTCAAGGCTGAACTCGGATTGGAGAGCTGACATGGCCGATGCACAGAAGGCGGCCGCGCAGGCCGTCACGACCGATGCCGAACTCTCGCTGCTCGACCAGATCGTCGAGCAGGGCAAAATGGGCAAGGACGCCGAGTCCAAGGGGCGCGGCAAGGATCTGGTGAAGCGCTTCGTGAGCGAAGTGCTCGAGGGCGCGATCACCATCAATCGCGATACCGAGACGATGATCAACGCGCGCATCGCGCAGATCGATCACCTCCTCTCGCTGCAGCTCAACGAAATTCTGCACCACCCCGAGTTCCAGAAGCTCGAGGGCTCGTGGCGTGGGCTGCAGTACCTGCTCAAGCAGAGCGAAACGGGCACCATGCTCAAGATCAAGGTGCTCAACGTCTCCAAGAAGGATCTCCTGCGCGACCTGCAGCGCGCCCCGGAATTCGACCAGAGTGCGCTCTTCAAGAAGGTGTACGAAGAGGAGTACGGCGTCTTCGGCGGCACGCCTTTCGGCGCGCTCGTGGGCGACTACCAGTTCGACCGGAGCGGCCAGGATATCGAACTGCTCGAGAAGATCTCCAACGTGGCGGCCGCGGCGCATGCACCGTTCATGACCGCCGCGTCGCACGAGATGCTCAATCTCGAGAGCTGGGCGGATCTCGACACGCCGCGCGATCTCGCGAAGATCTTCGACAGCACCGAGTACGCGAAGTGGAAGAGCTTCCGCAGCAGCGACGATGCCCGCTACGTCGCGCTCACAGCGCCGCGTGTACTCATGCGTGAACCCTACGGCAGCACCACGGTGCCCATCGAGGCGTTCAACTACGAAGAGCGCGTGGACGGCACCAACCACGACCACTATTGCTGGGGCAACGCCGCCTACGCGATGGCGGCCAACGTGAACAAGGCGTTCGCGATGTACGGCTGGACGGCGTCCATCCGCGGCGTCGAAAGCGGTGGACTCGTGGAAGGGCTGCCGGTGCACAACTTCCGCACCGAAGCCGGCGAGATCGCCATGAAGTGCCCCACCGAAACGCAGATCACCGATCGCCGCGAAAAGGAACTCGCCGACCTCGGCTTCGCCCCGCTCGTACACCAGAAGGGAACGGCCAACGCCGCGTTCTTCTCGGTGCAGTCGGCCCAGAAGGCCAAGGTGTACGACGACCCGGCCGCGTCGTCCAGCGCCCGCATGTCCGCGCAGTTGCCGTACATCTTCTCGACCTCGCGCTTCGCGCATTATCTCAAGGTCATGATGCGCGACAAGATCGGCGGCTACACCACCCGCGCCGAGACCGAGTCGTTCCTCAATCGCTGGATCCAGAACTACGTCGCGCCGAGCAACGCCTCGGGATCGCTCAAGTCCAAGCTCCCGCTCTCCGAAGCCCGCATCGATGTGGTCGACGTGCCCGGCAAGCCTGGCGTCTTCCGCGCCGTTGCGTTCATGAAGCCGCACTTCCAGCTCGACGAACTCGCCGTGTCCATGCGCCTCGTGGCGGATCTTCCGCCCGCGGCCGCGTAATCACGACCGGCACCGCGGCGCCCGGTCTCACGCCGGTCGCCGCGGGCGGTACCCGTAGCACCGTACCCGCAGAACTTCTCAGTCCACGTTTCCTCACCTCTGCCGGAGTGACAGATCATGGCGTTTGACGCGTACCTCTTTATCGACACCATCGAAGGCGAATCCACGGCGAAGATCAAGGCGCCGTACGGCAAGCCGATGGAGATCTTTTCGTTCAGCTTCGGAGCCAGCAACCCCGCCTCGATGGGCACGCAGGGCGGCGGCGGCGGCGCCGGTAAGGTCTCGCTCTCGTCCTTCAACTTCATGAAGAAGTCGGACAATGCCTCCGGCCCGCTCTTTCAGGCCTGCGCGACCGGCACGCACTTCAAGAAGGCCCAGCTGATCCTCCGCAAGGCGGGCGGGACGCAGGAAGCGTTCGTGCAGTATGACTTCGAAGAGGTCTACGTCGAGAGCATCCAGTGGTCGGGCAGCTCGGGCGGCGACGACTCCCCCACCGAGTCGCTCTCCCTCGCCTTCGGCAAGATCACCGGCCAGTACATGAAGCAGGACGGCAAGGGCGCGATGTCCAAGGGCACCGGCTTCTCCTGGGACGTTCGCACGGCCACGGTGTAAATGGCGGACGCACGCGCGCTGCTGGCGGCAGGGCAGCTCTCAGAAGCCATCACGCAGCTCGGTCTTGAGCTGCGGGCCAATCCGGCCGATCTGCAGCGCCGTAGCTTCCTCTTTGAACTCCTCAGCTTCGCCGGCGAGTACGACCGCGCCGGCAAGCAGCTCGACGTCCTCGCCTCCGCCGGACCATCGGCGGAGGCAGGCACCTCGGTGTATCGGGCCGCGCTCCAGTCGGAGCGCGTGCGCGAGCACATGTTTGACGCCGGCGATCTCCCGACCTCGGTGGCCGCCACCGAGGTGTCGGGCACCTGCAACGGCGTCCCCTTCCAGACCATCGCCGACGCCGACCCCCGCATCGGGGCGCGCCTCGAAGTCATCGGGGGCGGACGCTATCTCTGGATTCCCTTCGCCCACCTGGCGTCGGTCGTGATTCAGCCACCCGCCCAACTGCGCGATCTGCACTGGCTGAGTGCCCGCATCGCCACCAACGGATCGGTCAAGGACATGGAGCTCGGCGAGGTACTCCTCCCCGCGCTCTCACCGGCCGCCTGGCGCCTCGACGACGCGGATCTCCGCCTCGGTCGCGCCACCGACTGGCTCGAACTCCCGGATGGTGACTACGCGCCGATCGGTCAGAAGGTGCTCCGCCTCGACGATCGCCTCGTCCCGCTGGTCGACATCCGCGAACTGGTCCTGACCCCGGCGTCGTAACCGCGCCGCGGCGTCACGCCGTCGGTTGTCCGCGATGCGTCACCGCACGCGCGTTTCTCCTGGCCCTGTTACCGACCCGAACGGAATGCCTGTCAACACCGAGCTCGTCGCGCGTCTGCTCCAGCCCATCAACGCCGACGCGCCATCCGGCGCCGATCTGCGCTACGATGCCCGCGTCGATGCCATCAAGGAAGCACGCCGCGAAGACCTGGATCTCCCCGGCGTCGTCAACCGCAAGCTCGCCGACTGGCCCACGGTCATCGCCGGCACCAGCAAGCTGCTGGCGGAAGAAACCAAAGACCTGCAGCTCGCCGCATGGCTCACCGAGGCGCTGCTGCAGCGCGAGGGCGTCAACGGACTCGCCGCCGGATTCGGTGTGCTGCAGGGGCTACTCGATCAGTTCTGGGACACGGTCCATCCGCTGCCCGAAGACGACGACATCGAATTGCGCATCGGACCGGTGGAGTGGATCGGCGCCAAGCTGACCATCCCGCTCCGCATGGTGGCCTTCGGCCCGCTCGGCATCTCCTTCCAGGACATCCTGAGCGCGCGGGAGATTCCCCGCGAAGCGGACGCCGAGCAGGAGAGCGACAAGCGCACGCGACGGGCCGAAGCCGTCGAACTCGGACGCGTCACGCCGGAAGCGGTCGATGCCGCGACCGAGCGAGTCGGCAAGGTGGCCGTACGGACCGTCATGGCCGATCTCGACGCAACGATGGCCGCCCTCAACGCGCTCGAGAAATCGTCGGATGAGCGGTTCGGGCGGGATGCGCCGGCCTTCAACGCGATGCGGAACAGCCTCGACGAAATGCGACGCTATGCCGCCGGCCTGCTGGCGGCCAAGCTCGAAGCCGACCCCGATCCCGACGTCCCCGAGGAGGACGCGGACACGGACGGCGCCGCGGGCGGTGCGGCCCTCGACGAGAGCGGTCCGCTCACGGCCGAACCGGTCAGTCGGGCCGATGCCGCGCAGCGCGTCGGGGTCGTGGCCAAGTGGCTGCGCGCCCAAGACGGTGCCAACCCGGCCCCGTACCTGCTCGTGCGCGGCTTCCGGTGGGGCGAGTTGCGGGTGGCTGCCCCGGATGTCGATCCGAAACTGCTCGAAGCACCGCCCACCGCCATCCGGGCCCGCCTCAAGGCCCTGCTCCTCGACGGCAAGTGGAGTGACCTCCTCGAGCAGTCCGAAATGCTCATGGCCACGGCCCCGGGACGGGGCTGGCTGGACCTGCAGCGCTATGTGCTCACCGCCTGTACCCACCTCGGTGGCAGCCACGATGCCGTCGCCGCCGCCATTCGCAGCGAACTGCGCACGCTGCTCGGTGCCCTGCCGCAGCTTCCCCGGATGACGCTCATGGACGATACGCCCACTGCCAACGAGGAGACGCGCGCGTGGCTCGAGGCCGACGGCCTCATCCCCGCCCCCGATGCCGTCGAAACCGAGGACAGCGAGCACCCCGATTCCGAGCCGACCGATGGCGCCGACCTGCTGGGCGACGCGCTGCAGGATGACGCCGCCGCGGCACATCAAGGCGGCTTTTCGCGCGGACGCGCCGTCCGACGCCCCGCCGTGGCGCGCCCGCGCGATGCCTTCGACGTGGCGCGCGGCGAGCTCGCACAGGGACGCCCCACCCGCGCGATCGAAGTGCTTATGGCCGAACTCGCCCGCGATCAGTCACCGCGCGGACGGTTCGTGCGACAGACGCAGATTGCCTACGTCATGGTCGAAGCCGGACTCGATGCCGTCGCGCAGCCCATCCTGCAGCGACTCGTCGAGACCATCGACGAGCGCACCCTCGAACAGTGGGAATCGGGTCCGCTCGTGGCGCAGCCCATGGCGCTGCTCTGCCGCGTCCTCGACCGCACCGGCGGTGACGAAAACCAGCGCTACGAGCTGTACCTGCGCATCTGCCGGCTCGATCCGATGCAGGCGCTGGCCCTGCAGTCGCGGTAAGCGGGACACACACCGACATGTCGCGCACTGAACTCGATCGCACCGTCCAGCCGTCACTCCTCGATCGGTTGACCGACGAGGACCCACGGGACAGCGCCGATCGCGCCGTGTCGCGGGAGGCCTCCACCAAGGCCTTCCGCATGGCGGTGCAGCGCGACGTGCAGGATCTATTGAACACACGCCGCAGTATCGTCCCCGTGTCCGCGGCGCACCCGGAGTTGCGCCGGTCGGTGCACGAGTTCGGACTCCCCGATACCTCGGGGATTTCGATGGCGACGGGCGAAGGGCGCCAGCAGCTGACCGACGACATCGCCGACACGGTGCGCCGCTTCGAGCCGCGCCTGATGAATGTCGCGGTGCGGCTGCTCGACGCCGATCAGGTCAAGGCGCCGCAGGTGCGCTTCGCCGTGGAAGCCACGCTCCGCATGGATCCCAGCCCGGAGCGCATCGTGTTCGACACCGTCTTGGAAATCGCGAGCGGTACCTACGCGGTGGACGACGCCGGCTGATGCAGGACGATCTGCTCCTCTACTACGAGCGCGAACTCACGTACCTGCGCAAGCTGGGCGCCGAATTCGCGCAGCGGTACCCGAAGGTCGCGTCACGCCTGCAGCTCGAAGCCAGCAAAACCGAAGATCCGCACGTCGAGCGGCTCCTCGAGGGGTTCGCGTTCCTCACGGCGCGCGTACACCGGCGCCTCGACGATGATTTTCCGGAGATCTCCGAAGCGCTGCTCGAAATGCTGCACCCGCAGCTCGTACGGCCGCTACCGTCGATGTGCATCGTCGACATGCCCCTCGATCCGGCCCAGGGACGCCTCCCCGACGGGTTCCGTGTCCCGCGCGGCAGCCGGTTGCATTCTCGCGCCGTGCAGGGCGTCCCGTGCAGTTTCCGCACGGTCTACGACACCACACTGTGGCCGCTCACGGTCACCAAGGCCGGCTGGACGTCCGCCGACCGCGTCGGCGGTGCCCGGGCGCGCGACGCGGTCGGTGCCATCCAGCTGGAGATCCGCGCCTTCGAGGGCGTCAGGCTGCAGGACATCACGATGGATGCCCTGCGCCTGCATCTCGCCGGTGATTCCAGTGTGGCCGATACGCTCTATGAGCTGCTGGCCAACAACGTCGCGCAGGTGTCCATCCGCAATCCGGACACGCCGTCCCAGCCGCCGGCGATCCTCCCGGCCGGCTGCATCACGCCGGTCGGGTTCGGCCCCGACGAGCATATGCTGCCGCATCCCACGCGGACGTTCGCGGGATTCAGTCTGCTCCTCGAGCTCTTTGCCTTTCCCGAAAAATTCCACTTCGTCGATGTGCGGGGATTCGGCGCGGCCCTGCGCGCCGTCGGTGCCACCGATCGCGTCGAGGTCTCCTTCCTCCTCACCCCGTTCGAGCGCGCGGAACGACGGCAGGGACTGGAACTCGGCCTCTCGCCACGCAGCTTCCGCACGAACGCCACGCCAGCCGTCAATTTGTTCGAGCAGTCGGCCGAACCGATTCTGCTCACCGAACGGTCGTACGAGTATCCAGTCATCGCCGACGCGCGGCGGCGTCTGGAGGTCGAAGTCTGGTCGGTCAACCGGGTCACGCTCGTCGAGCACGATGAGCAGGCCCCCCGCGACGTGGCACCGCTGTACTCGCATCGCCACGACGTCTCGGGCGCCGATGACGACGTATTCTGGCGCGTCGCCCGTCGCCCGTCGCTGTGGCGCACCGATCGCGGCACCGACCTGTTCCTCAGCCTGTCCGACCTCTCGGGTGAGCTGCGCACGCCGGATGTCGACGTGGCGTCGCTGCACGTCACCTGCTTCAACGGCGACCTCCCGCAGCGGCTACCGTTCGGCGTTGATGAGCGCGGCGATTTCGAACTGGTGAGCGGCGGACCGCTTCATCGCATCGCCTGCGTCGTGAACCCCACGAAGTCCGTCCAGCCTGCGCTGGGGAAAGCGCTGCTGTGGCGCATGATCTCGTCGCTGTCCCTCAATCACCTGTCGTTGGTTGATGGCTCCCCCGAGGCCCTGCAGGAGCTGCTGCGCCTGCACAACGTGAGCAACACGCTCAGCGCCGAACGGCAGATCGACGGGCTGGTGGGCGTGCGCAGCGAAGCCGCGTTTGCCCGCGTGACCGCGCCGCACGGCACCGCCTTCGCGCGCGGGCGCCAGATCGACCTCGAGTTCGACGAGGAGCAGTTCGCCGGTGGAGGCATGTTTCTCGTGGCCAGCGTCCTCGAGCGCTTCCTCGCGCTGTACACATCGATGAACAGCTTCACGCGGGTGTCCGTGCGCTCGCGGCAGCGCCGCCGCCCCGTCGTCGAATGGCCCGCGCGCGCCGGCTGGCGGGCATTGCTGTGACCACCACCGCGCGCGAGCGCCTCGAAGACGCCCTCGACCGGGACGGCACGGGGTTCGAGTTCGTGCAGGTGATGCGGCTGCTCATGCGCCTCTACCCCGAACGCGCCGCCGTCGGGGGGTGGGACGATCCCGCCCGCGAAGTGGTGCGCATCAGCGTCCCCCCCTCGCTGGCGTTCCCGCCGTCCGAGATCGCGTCCATCGCGATTCCCGAGCGGGATCCGCACACCCAGTCGGTCGTGGAGCCCGCCCGCCTCGCGGTGCGCTTTCTCGGACTGACCGGACCGCAGGGGGTGCTGCCGCACCTGTACACACAGCATGCCGCCGAGCGCACGCGCGCGCGCGACACCGCGTTCCGCGACTTTCTCGATCTCTTCCACCATCGCGCGATCTCGCTGTTCTACAGCGCGTGGGAACGGCACCACTCCGCCGTGGCCGCCGAGCGAGGTGCCGAGGATCGTCTGCGGTCGCACCTGCTCGATGTGGCTGGCCTCGGCACACCGGCTGTCCAGCGTGCGTCGGCCATTCCGGTTGCGTCGCTGGCCTTCTACGCCGGCCTGCTCGCGCTGCGGGCACGCCCCGCGGTGGGGATGGCGCAACTCGTCAGCGATTATTTCGGCGTCCCGGCGCAAATCGAACAGTTCGTCGGGGCGTGGCAAGCGCTGCCTCACGGCGGACAACAGTGCATCGGCGCTGACGATGACGACGGCCGCCTCGGCGCCGGCGTGATCGGCAACGCCATCTACGATCCCATGTCGCGCGTCCGGCTCCGGCTCGGTCCGCTCACGCGCGCCCAGTTCGACGGCTTTCTCCCCGGCGGACCGGCCCACGAGCCGCTGCGCCACCTGGCGCGCCTCTACGCCGACGATCACGTCGGGGTCGAAGCGCAGCTCGTACTCGCGCACGATCACGTGCCCGGCACCATGCTCGGCGCACGCGATACGCCCGCCCTCGGGTTCGGCAGCTGGCTCCGCACGAAGCCAGCCGTGCGCGATGCGGATGACGTACAATTGACTCTATGCTGATCTGTGCCGCTGTCTCACTGTTTCTCGCGTCGTTCGACCCTCTGCTGACGGAGTTGTCATGGCTGTGAACCTGCGTGGCCTGATCGCCAAGCTCAACGCTCCCACCCGAAGCGCCGTCGAAGCGGCCGCCGGGCTCTGCCTGTCGCGCACCAACTACGACGTCGAGATCGAACACTTTCTCGTCAAAGTGCTCGACCACAACGACGGCGATCTCGCCGCCATCCTGAAGCATTTCGGAATCAACCGCTCGCGGCTCGCCGATGACCTGGCGCGCGCCCTCGACCGCATCAAAACGGGCAATGCCCGCACGCCCAGCCTCAGCCCGTCGCTCGTCTCGATGCTCAGCGAAGGGTGGCTGCTGGGCTCGGTCGAGTTCGGCGCCCCGCGTGTGCGCACCGGCCATGCCCTGCTGGCCCTGCTCAGCGTCGGCGAACTGGCGCGTCTGGCACAGGACATCAGCAAGGAATTCGAAAAGATTCCGGCCGATGTGCTGAAGAAGGACTTCGTGACGATCACGGCACCGTCCAGCGAAGCCGCCGCCGAACTCGGCGCCATCGACAACGCGGCCTCGAGCGCCAGCGCCTCCAGCGGCAGCGGCACCCCGAAGGCCGGCGGACGCACCCCGAATCTCGATCAGTACACCGTTGACCTCACCGCCAACGCCAAGGCCGGCAAGATCGACGCCGTGCTCGGACGCGACTTCGAAGTCCGGCAGGTGGTCGACATCCTGACGCGGCGACGGCAGAACAATCCGATCCTCGTCGGCGAAGCCGGCGTGGGCAAGACGGCCGTTGTGGAAGGCTTCGCGCGCCGCATCGCCGAAGGCGATGTCCCACCCCCGTTGCGCAACGTGTCGCTGCGCTCGCTCGACCTGGCCATGCTACAGGCCGGCGCGGGTGTGAAGGGTGAGTTCGAAAACCGTTTGAAGGGACTGATCGAAGAGGTGAAGAACTCCCCGACGCCGATCATTCTCTTCATCGACGAAGCGCACACCATGATCGGCGCCGGTGGCGCCGCCGGCCAGAACGACGCGGCCAACCTGCTCAAGCCGGCCCTCGCCCGCGGTGAACTGCGCACCATCGCCGCCACCACCTGGAGCGAGTACAAGAAGTTCTTCGAAAAGGATCCGGCCCTCTCGCGTCGCTTCCAGCTCGTGAAGGTCGATGAGCCCACCGAAGACGTGTGCTGCGTCATGATGCGCGCCGTCGTGCCGTCGCTCGAGAAGCACCATGCCGTGCGCATCCTCGACAGCGGCATGGAAGCCGCCGTGCGGCTCTCGCACCGCTACCTCCCCGACCGGCAGCTCCCCGACAAGGCCGTGAGCGTGCTCGACACCGCCTGCGCGCGCCTCAACCTCGGTCAGACCGCCACGCCCGGACCCATCGAAGACGCCCGACGCACGCTGGACGACATCGCGCTGCAGGATCGCGTGCTCACCCGCGAGCAGGTGGCGGGAGCGGACCACAAGGAACGGCTCGCCGAACTCGCCACGCGTCGTGCGCAGGTGCAGGAAACGCTGGCCGCGCTCGAAGCACGCTGGGGCAGCGAGAAAGCGCTCGTAGAGAAAATCCTCGGCGTGCGCGATGCGCTCATCGCCGAGGCAGACAATGCCGACCAGACCGCGGCCAACGCACTGCGTGCGGAGTTGAACGGCCTCAGCGCCGAGCTCGAAACGCTACAGGGTGAGACGCCGCTCATGCGCGTGTTCGTCGATGCGTCCATTGTCGGGGAAGTGATCTCCGGCTGGACCGGCATCCCCGTGGGCAAGATGATGAGCGACGAACTCGGCACCATGCTCGAGCTCGAGAAGCACCTTGGCGCGCGCGTCATCGGACAGGACCATGCGCTCATCGACATCTCGCGCCGCGTCCGCACGTCGAAGGCAGGCATCGAGGATCCGAACAAGCCGAAGGGCGTGTTCATGCTCGTCGGCCCCAGCGGCGTCGGCAAGACCGAGACGGCGCTGGCGCTCTCCGATCTGCTGTACGGTGGCGAACGGAACATCATCACCATCAACATGTCGGAGTTCCAGGAAGCGCACACGGTGTCCACGCTCAAGGGGTCGCCCCCGGGCTACGTGGGCTACGGCGAAGGCGGGGTGCTCACCGAAGCCGTGCGCCGGCGTCCGTACAGTGTTGTGCTGCTCGACGAAGTGGAGAAGGCGCACCCGGATGTGCTCGAACTGTTCTTCCAGGTGTTCGACAAGGGCGTCATGGATGACGGCGAAGGCCGCGAGATCAACTTCAAGAACACGATCATCATCCTCACCACCAACGCCGGCACCGAGACGATCATGAAGCTCACCGCCGATCCGGAGACGATGCCGTTCCCGGATGCCATGGCGAAGGCGCTCAAGCCGGAACTCGATGCAGTCTTCAAGCCCGCGTTCCTGGGACGTATGGTGATTGTGCCCTACTATCCGGTGCGTGACGAGAACTTGAAGCAGATCGTGCGCCTCAAGGTCGGCAAGATCGGACGCCGCCTGCGCGAGACGCACCGGCTCGAGCTGCGCCACGACGAAACGCTCATCGCACAGGTCGCTGCGCGCTGCACCGAAGTCGAGAGTGGCGCCCGCAACGTCGACAACATCCTCAGCAATACGCTGCTGCCGGAAATCTCCCGCATGCTGCTGGCGGCGATGGCCGAAGGGATTCGCCCGAACGCCCTGCGCGTGGGAGTGGCCGACGACGGCGACTTCACGTACGAGCACGTGACCGACGGCGCAACAACGTAAGGCGCCGGTGAATCGACGCGACCGGAGGACGTACGCATGACATGGTCACAGGACGATCGCCCGTTCCGGCTCAAGACCCCGCTGGGGCAGGACGCGCTGATGCTGCAGGACTGGGAGGGGGACGAGGGTCTGTCCACCCTGTTCTGTTTCCGTGTGATCGCGCTCAGCGAGCGGGATGACATCACGGCCAGCGATCTGCTCCTCAAGAGCGTATCGCTCTCCCTGCGGCTGCCCGACGGTACCGACCGCACGATCTACGGCGTGGTGAGCCGGCTCCAGCGCGGCAGCCGCTCCGTGCAGGGGCTGGTGTCGTACGAGCTCGAGATCCGGCCTCCGCAGTGGGTGCTGTCGCTCGACGAAGGCTTCGAGATCTTTCAGAAGATGTCGGCACGGGAGGTCGTCGATCGGCTGTTCACCGGTATGGACTTCGCGTGGAAGCTCACGCGCACCCTCGATCTGCGGCCGGCCTGCTTCCGCTATCGTGAAAGCCGCTGGCATTGCGCGGCCCGGCTGATGGAGCAGGAGGGGGTGTGGTTCCGCTTCGATCATCTGAACGGCAACGCCCAACTGGTGTGGAGCGACAGTGTGGCGTCAGCCAAGGTGGCGTGGGGCGTCGACAAACTCCACGAGGGACGGGGGCAAGCCGGCCAGCTCCAGCTCACCTCGCTGCGCGTCGACGCCAACCCGTTCGTGGCCAGTACACATCTGCGCACCGCCAGCGAGTTCCTCGCGCAGAAGAACGTGCACGATACCACGAGTTCGTCGGGCCCCTTCACGCCGCCCGCCAAGACCACCGCGTACCTATTCGACCAGCAGATTGGATCGCAGCACGAACCTGGCACGGCACCCAGCAAGCTCCCCACGGATGCGAAGACGTATTCACGCCTGCGACAGGAGCTCGCCGAGGTGAATGCCGAGGTGTTTCTAGGCACCAGCACGGCCGTCGGTCTCGAACCGGGCGCCAAAGTCACCACGGTGTGCAACAGCAACGAAAGCATGAGCGGCGAGCTCGTGATCACCGCCGTGCACCACCGTGGCAGCAACGGCGACTACTTCTCAGGGGCTGAGCCAAGCGTCTGGTACCAGAACAGCTTTCGTGGCATTCCGGCCAAGACACCGTACCGCCCTGCCCGGATCACACCGTGGCCGAGAGTGGGTGGGTCGCACACCGCGGTCGTGGTCGGTCCGCCGGGCGACGAGATCTTCACGGACGAATGGGGACGTGTGCAGGTGGTCTTCAAGTGGGACGAGGACCATGAGCTCGATCAGAAGCATGCCTGCTGGGTCCGCGTGGCGTCGGGGTCGGCCGGGCAGCAGTTCGGCAGCGTCTTTCTCCCGCGCATCGGACACGAGGTCATCGTCGAATTTCTCGACGGCAATCCGGACAATCCGATTATCACGGGCAGCCTGTACAACAGCGCCAACCGCCACCCCTGGCCGCTCCCCGACAGCAAGAACCAGAGCGGGGTGCGCACCAAGTCCACCCTCAAGGGCGGCGCCGAGGATTTCAACGAACTCCGCTTCGATGATACGAAGGGCAAGGAGCTGTTCTATCAGCAGGCACAGTTCGATCTGACCACGCTGGTCAAGAATGACGAGCAACGCACCGTCAAGCATGACCGTACGACCACGATCCTGAA
>JARIEX010000102.1 GCA_031127095.1 Gemmatimonadota bacterium | reverse complement strand
GATCGATGTCGATGCCGACACACCGCTGCTCTGGGTGTTGCGCGAGACGCTGGGGCTGCCGGGCACGAAGTTTGGCTGCGGCATCGCGCAGTGCGGCGTGTGTACCGTCCACGTGGACGGCGCGCCGGTGTTCGCCTGTGTCACGCCCGTGTCGGCGGCGGTCGGCAAGGCCATCACCACCATCGAAGGCATCGACGGGCGCGTCGCCGACGCGGTGCAGGCGAGCTGGACGGCGCTCGACGTGCCGCAGTGCGGCTACTGTCAGTCGGGGCAGGTGATGGCAGCGGTGGCGCTGCTGCACACCAATGCAACGCCCACCGACGCCGACATCGACCGCGCGATGGCAGGGAATCTCTGTCGCTGCGGTGCCTACCCGCGCATCCGCGCCGCCATCCATCAGGCCGCGGCCCAGCTCGACCCGTCATCCGATCGTCGGGCACGCTAGCGTCCGTCGTCTCTGCGCCGTCAGGCATCACGCCAAGGACACCCCATGGAGCCGAGCCTCATGTATCGCACGTTGCACCCTCTCCGCCGTTCGATGACGGCGGCCGTTCTGCTGGCCGGTCTGGCCTCCCCGATGTCGGCGCAGGCCAACGCCCCCACCAAGGCCCCCGTCCTCGGCCGCTGGGATCTCACCGTGCAGGGGAAGGACGGACCGTACCCGTCGTGGGTGGAGGTGTCGATGTCCGGGAACCGGACGCTGGTGGGCCGCTTCGTGGCCGGCGGCGGCAGCGCGCGCCCCATCGCGAAGATCACGTACGCCGACCGCACGATGCGCTTCGCGATCCCGCCCCAGTGGGATGCCGCCACCGCCGACATGACATTCGAAGCCACGCTCACCAACGACCGGCTCGCCGGTATCATCGTGACCTCTGCCGGCGAGCGCGAGGCATTCACCGGCACGCGCGCGCCGGCACTGCGTCGCAGTGCCCCGCCGGTGTGGGGTGCACCGGTCACGCTGTTCAACGGCACGGATCTCTCCGGCTGGACAGCGTTCTGGGGGGACAACAACTGGCGTGTCGTGAACGGGGTGCTCACGAACACCAAACCGGGCGGCAACCTCAGGAGCGCGGCCACCTTTACCGACTTCAAACTGCACCTCGAGTTCCGCTACCCGAAGAACGGCAACAGCGGCGTGTACCTACGCGGTCGCCATGAGGTGCAGGTGGAGGACATCAGCGACGCTGAACTCAATGCCACCCACATCGGCGGCGTGTATGGATTTCTCGTGCCCAACGAGAACGCGGCCAGGGGACCCGGTGTGTGGAACACGTACGACATCACGCTCATCGGTCGTCGCGTGACCGTGGTGCTGAATGGCAAAACCGTCATCGCCGATCAAGGCATTCCCGGCATCACCGGCGGCGCGCTCGACAGCGACGAAGGGGCACCGGGGCCGATCTATCTCCAGGGCGATCACACCACGGTCGAGTACCGCAACATCGTGATCACGCCGGTCAAGCCATAGTCGTCGTGTCGCCGACGTTGCTCTCGTCGCTCAAGGCGCTGCACGTACTGGCGGCGATCCTGTTCGTGGGGAACGTGATCGTGACGGGCATCTGGACGGCCATCTTTTTTCGCGCGCGCCGCACCCATGATTTCCGGGTCGCCGCGCGCGCGATCGTGTTCACCGATTGGCTCTTCACGGTGGGCGGCGGCGCGCTGCTCACCACCACCGGGATCGCGCTGGCCATCGGGCGCGGATTCCCCCTGTGGGGCACGCCGTGGATCCGTCAGGCCCTCGTGGCGCTGGCCCTCTCCACGATCATGTGGCTGGTGCTGCTGGTGCCGGCGCAGCGCATCATGCTCCGTGCCGTGTCGAGCGACGCCGAGGACGCGCGGCTGGTGCGCGCCTACACGCGCTGGAACGTGGCTGGCTGGACGGCCACGGTGCCGCTGCTGTACGCCGTGTGGTGCATGGTGACGAAGCCGGCGTAAGTGCGGACTACCGGCCGCCGCGGGGAATGCGCGGCGGACCGGAGCCGGGCGGTGCGCTGGGAGGCGTGATGGCACGCGCGGCGTTACGGCCAAAGGCAATGCGTCCGACCTTTCGCGTGACCATCAGCAGCAGCAGCACCACCGCCAGCAGCGCGACCAGCGGCAGGAAGATCGCGAGCACGCTCGTGACCACGGCGCCGATCAGCTCCATCGTGGAGACCACGGGATTGCCGGCGCCGCCGGTGAGCGTGGTGGACTTGAACCGCGTGAGCACCGACGCGCCCTGCGTAATGCCCGCCGCCCCGCCGGCCATGAGCACCACGCTCCATTTCACGAGCGGCGGTAAGTCCACCACGACCGCCGCCGCCGCCAGCATGCCGGCCACCAGCGCCGTCGGGGTCGCGATCACATCGAGCAGCTGATCGATCCACGGCACGGCGTAGGCACCGATTTCCAGCAGCGTGGCGATGGCGAGCGCCGCGATCGCCGGCGTGGTGGCCAGCCAGACGAAGCCGGGCGACAACTCCAGCACCCCGGTCTTGGCGGCGAGCGCCGCCGCCAGGAGCGGCACGAACACCCGAAAGCCTGCGGCCGCCGCGAGACCGAGTCCGATCGCCACACCCAAGAGGGCGTCACTCGTGAGGAGAGCATCGGGTCGCATACCGGAGAGATACCACGGGACCGTTCCGCCCGCGACGCCTGCACACTACTCTGGTGCCATGCGGTTCTTTAGCTGGCTCTTCCTGGCGACGCTGTCGCTGGTGCTCATGGTGCAGCTCCGTCTGATCGACGGGCCACTCACATCCCCCGACACCCCGTGGGGGATCGTCGGCTTCGAGCTGGCGTTCACCGAGGTCCGTGCCGCCGAGATGCTGAGCGTGTGGCGCAGTATGGGCGTCACGGAGAGTGCGCTCGTCAGTCTCGGGGTCGACGTGGCGTTTCTGCTGGTCTATCCGTTCATGTTCCGGAGCCTCGTGCAGTTGCTGCGACGCGACGACGGCTCGGCCTTCCAGCGGCTGGGCACGCGCCTGTCCGCCGCCGTGCTGGCCTGCATCCCGCTCGACGCGCTCGAGAACGCCCTGCTCTGGCGCGAACTGGTCGCCGGCGCATCCCCCCCGCTCGCCGCCGCCGCCGGCGTGGCGGCCTCGATCAAGTTTCTTCTGGTCCTCGTCACTGCCGCCTGGTGCGTCGGTGCCCTCCCGAAGCGTCTCTTTCCCCGCCCAACGCATGGCTAACGGACCCGGTCCCGGCGGCATCGCCGCACGGTTGCTCGCCGCCCTCGTGCTGGTCTTCGCCACGTATAATCCCGAAGGATTCTCGTTTTACCACTGGGCTATCGCGCCACTATTAGGACAGACCACCAGCACTGGACCGGCATCGGTCAAGTTTCTGGTGGGGATCCTGCTGTTGGGCGGATGGGGCGTGTTCCTGAACGCCACCCGCCGCTCGATCGGAATGGGCGGCGCTGCACTGGTGATTGCGATCTCGGGCGCGCTGGTCTGGATCCTCCTGGACTTCGGCGTCGTGAGCGCGGGATCGGCGCGCGGAATCTCGTATGTCGTGCTGTTCTGCCTGTCGATGCTGCTGGCCGTCGGAATGAGCTGGTCGCATGTATCGAAGGCGATGAGTGGACAGGTCGACATGGATCAAACGGACTGACGCTTTGAGCGGTGGGCGGTGGGCTCTGGGCTCCCGAGGCTTGAGGCTATCGGGCTGTGGGCTGACAGCCATGGGCCGTGGGCCATGAGCCCTGGGCGGGAACTGGTCACCGTCCACTGATGTCTGGACACTGGCCGTGGCCCATCGCTCACGGCCCACGGCCCATGGCCGTCAGCCCCCAGCCCCCGGCCAACGGGAACCGAGATCCTCCTCCCTCCCGTTCGCCGCAGTACCAATGCCCACTACCCTCGCCTTCGTCGCCCCCTGGGAATCCTCGCGCGCCGTCGCGAATCTCCCGCGTGAACCCCGCAGCGACGTCGTCGTCCTCCTGCTCGAATCGGTCGCCAAAGGCGCCTCCCTCCCCTGGCACCGCCAGAAGCTCGTCCTGCTGCTGTCGTCCATGCAGCACTTCGCCGCGTCGCTCGAAGCCGCCGGCTACCGGGTCGCCTACCGGAAGGCCGCGAGCTACGCCGAGGGGATCGCTGCTGCCGCCGCCGAGTTCAACGCGGACAAGGTCGTGGCCACCGAGGGGCGCGAGCAGGATATGGTGGACGAACTCGATCGCGCCCGCACCCTGCTCGAGGCCGATTCCCGCACCCTGACCCTGCGCGAGGACCGCGGCTTTCTCGCCACCCGCGAAGAGTTCGCGACGTGGGCCCGTGGGCGCAAAGAGCACCGGATGGAGTTCTTCTACCGGGAAATGCGCCGCAAGCACGGCGTGCTCATGGAAGCCGACGGCACCCCCTCGGGCGGCCAGTGGAATTTCGACGCCGACAACCGGAAGCCGTGGCCCAAAGGGCGCGCGGCGCCCGAGGTGTGGCGCGCGGAGCCCGACGCGATCACGCGCACCCAGATGGACCGCGTGCGGACGTGGCGCAATCGTTGGGGCTCGGTCGACCAGTTCGCGCTCCCCGTCACCCGCGCCGACGCCAAGGCGTGGCTCGATCGGTTCATAGCCGAACGATTGCCTGAATTCGGTCCGTACGAAGACGCGCTCGTGCACGGCGCCCCAGATCTGCTGCATTCCACCCTGTCGTCGATCTTGAACGTGGGGCTACTGCATCCACTGGAATGCGTGCGCAAAGCCGAAGCGGCGTGGCGCGACGGACTCGTCCCGATTGCCTCCGCCGAAGGCTTCATCCGGCAGATCCTGGGGTGGCGCGAGTACATCCGCGGCATGTACTGGCACCTCATGCCCGGTCTCCGCACCGCCAACGCCCTCAACGCCACGCGCGAGCTGCCGCGCTGGTTCTGGGCCCCCGATGGCGAAGCGTACGACGACGCCCAGGCCACGAGCGCGCCCTGCGAGATGCGCTGCCTCGCCGACACCATCCGGCAGGTGCGCGATCACGGCCGCGTGCATCACATCGCCCGCCTCATGGTGCAGTGCAACATCGCCACCCTCCTCGGCGTCGAACCGGCCGCCCTCTCGCGCTGGTACTGGAGCGCCTTCACCGACGCCTACGAGTGGGTGGAACTGCCCAACGTCGTCGGCATGGGCACCTGGGGCGACGGCGGGGCCCTCGCCTCCAAGCCGTACGTCGCGTCGGGGGCGTACATCAACCGCATGAGCAACTACTGCGGGAGTTGCCGCTACGACGTGAAGCAGCGCACTGGTCCCGATGCCTGTCCGGTGAATGTGCTGTACTGGGATTTTCTAGCGTCGCATCAGGCGCGCTTCGCCAACCATCCGCGCATGCGCATGATGTTCGTGCACGTGAAGAACATCGCGGAGCCGGAGCTGGTGCAGATCCGCACGCAGGCGGCTGCCTTCCGTGATGCCCTGGCGTATGACAACACGTTTGCCCCGGTGGCGCGTTGCTGAAGGGCCGGCGCGTCCTCTAGCTTCCACGGGTGGATACCCCCACCCCGTCGCGCCGGCGCTTGCATGCCCGCCCCCCGCAGTCGACGCCCACGCATCGCAAGCAGTTGCGCGCGCTGGTGCGTGAAGGCTGCGAGAACCGCCCCGGCGTCTATCGCATGCTCGGGCCCACCGGCGCGGTGATCTACGTGGGGCAGTCGCGCGTGCTGCGCACGCGACTCATGTCGTACTTCCGCGCGAAAGGACGCGACAAAGGGGCGCGCATCCTGCGCCACGCCTTTCAGATCGAGTGGGAGTACACCAACACCGAGTTCGGCGCACTGCTGCGCGAACTGCGCCTCATCAAGCAGTATCGCCCGCACTTCAACGCCATGATGGTGCAGGACGAGTGGCCGCGCGCCTATGTCGCGCTCACTGGCGGGAGCGTGCCGGGACTGCGCGTGGTGGCCCGCTCCGACGATCCCGGCGCGATCGCGTTGTTCGGGCCGTTCCGTCGGGTGGCGCAGCTGCGGGAAGCCGTGCGGGCGCTGGCGGAAGGCACCGGGCTGCGCGATTGCGTGCTGGACGATGTGGTGCGCACCACCGGCGCCGCGGCGAGTCGCGGCAGTGTGCTCTGGTTTGACGACGACCCGCTCTCACAGCCGCGACGCGGCGCGAGCCGGACCCGCGCGCCCCTCTGTCTACGGCACGAGCTCGGCACCTGCGCCGGCCCCTGCATCGGTGCGGGCGCGGCGCAGCCATATCGGGACGCCGCCCTCGCCGTGCGCGCCTTTCTCGACGGCCGGAGCGATGCGCCGGTGCGCACGCTCGAGACCGCGATGCAGCAGGCCGCCGAACAGCTCGCCTTCGAGCGGGCCGCCGTGATCCGTGACCGGCTGGCACTGGTGCGGTGGCTGCACGAACGCGTGCAGAACTTTCACGCCAACGTGGATCGCCTCACCTTCCGCTACCACGCCATCGGTCCCGACGGGCAGGAATGGGTATACCTCGTGCGCCGCGGCACGGTGCGCGCCGAAGTGCCCGCGCCCACCACCCCCGACGCGCGCGCGACCTTCCGCGAGCTCGCGGCCAAGGTGTTCAAAGGACCCGATCCCTCAGGGGCCGACATCCCGACGCACGATCTCGACGAGTTCTATCTCGTCGCCAGCTGGTTCCGGCGCCGGCCCGCGGAACGCGCCCGCACCCGGGTCGCCGTCCGACGGACCAAAACCTCCCCCGCCTGATCCGGCATGCGCCTCCTCGTCGTGGAAGATGATCCCCGTCTGGCGCACGTCATCGCGCGCGGCCTCCGCGAGGAGGCCTACGCCGTGGACGTGAGCGCGACAGGCGAGGACGCCATCGTGCAGGCCGTGGTCAACAGCTACGACGCGATCGTGCTCGACGTCATGCTGCCGGGGATCGACGGCATGGGTGTCGTCGCCACCCTGCGCCGTCGCGGCATCCGCACCCCGGTGTTGATGCTGACCGCGCGCGATGCGATCACCGATCGCATTGCCGGCCTGGATCACGGCGCCGACGATTATCTCGTCAAGCCATTCGACTTCGGCGAGCTGCTCGCACGGCTGCGGGCGCTGTTGCGCCGCCCCGAGGCGCTGCTCGCCATGCAGCTCCGCATCGCGGACTGCGAAATCGACCTGCAATCGCACGCGGTGGCGCGCGGCGGCGTCGCGATCGCCCTCACCGCCAAGGAGTTTGCGCTGCTCGAGTTGCTGGCGCGCCGCACCGGCACGGTAGTGTCCCGCGCTGACATCGTCGCGCACGTGTGGGACGACAATCACGATCCGTTCACCAACGCCGTCGAGGTGTACGTGAACCGGTTACGCGGCAAGATCGACCGCGCCCCGTGGGTGCCGCTCATCCACACTCGGCGCGGCGCCGGCTATATGCTCACCGAGAGGCCCCCCGTATGAATCCGGTGCGCCAACTGCTGCGCCGATCGATCCGCGTGCGCCTCACTCTCTGGAACGCGAGCGTGCTCGCGTTCGTCCTCGGCGTGTTCGCACTCGCGGCGTGGATCACCCTCACCACCACCCTGCGGCAGCGCACCGATACCGCCGTGCGCGAATCGGCCCGGGTGGTGGCCGGTGCCATCCGGGTGGAGCGAGCCGCCGCGTACGCGCGCGGCGACGTGGAAGAGGTACGCGGCCAGACGGAACAGGCCGTGCTGCGTGAACTGCGTGTGGGTGACCTCGAAGTGTTCATCGCCGACGAAGGGGCGCAGCTCATGGCCACGCGACAACCGGGGGCACCGCGTCCGCTGTCGCGCAACGAAGGCAGCGAGCGCAACGAGGTCCCCAACGACGTGCCTGACGAGGTCCGCGCGCTGATGCGCGAAACCGTGCAGCAGCGGTCGGTCGAACTCGCCGACGAACGTCGCGTCGTGCTGGGGTCGATCACCATGCGCGGTGTCGGGTGGCGCGCCGGCATCACGCGGCTCGCCCCCATGGCGCAGGATCCCGGTGAGCCGGCACTGCTGGTCATGGTGCTGCATACCCTCGAGGACGACCGCCTCCTGCTGCGCGCGGTGCGCACCACGCTGCTGCTGGCCGTGCCGCTGGCCCTGCTCGCCTCCGTGCTAGCCGGCTACGCCCTCGCACGGCGCAGCCTCGCCCCGCTCGACGAGATCACCACCCGCACGGCCAGCATCACGGCCGCCGATCTCGACCAGCGGCTGCCGGTGGTGAATCCACACGATGAACTGGGCCGCCTCGCCGTCATCGTGAACGGACTGCTGGGCCGCGTCGGCGAAGCGTTCCGCACCCAGCGCCAGTTCGTGGCCGATGCCTCGCACGAGCTGCGCACGCCGATTGCCATCATCCGGGGCGAGGCCGACGTCACGCTCCGGCGCACCACGCGCGACGAATCGGAATACCGCGAAACGCTGCACGTCATTCAACAGGAATCGGTGCGCCTGTCGCGCATCGTCGACGATCTGTTTCTGCTGACGCGCGTGGATGCCGATGCGCCGATCAGTGAGCCGCGCGACCTCGGCGTTGGCGAGCTGATCACGGCCGCGTTGCGCAGCGTGCGCTCGCTGGCAGAGTCGCGCGGGATCACGCTGGAGCAGCGGGTCGTGCCGAGTGCGGACGATCCAGATGACATCCGGATCTATGGCGACGGCGTGCTGATGCACCGCCTGCTGCTCAACCTGCTCGACAACGCCCTCCGGCACGCACCGCCGCAGAGCACCGTGACAGTGCAGGTTGAAGGGTCGGCGCACATGGTCCACATCGATGTACAGGACGCGGGACCGGGCGTGCCCGCCGCGCTGCGCAGCCGGCTGTTCGAGCGCTTCGTGCACGGCCGTTCCAGCCAGCGCACCGGGCACGACGGCGCGGGCCTCGGCCTCGCCATCGCGCAGGCCATCGCGCACGCCCACGGTGGCCAGATCGTCCTGCAGGAGCACACCGGCGGCGCGTGGTTCCGCGTCACGCTGCCGCGTTCCACCGCCGGCGCCGCACCGGGGTCCCGCCCGTCATCCCCGCGCCTTCCCCCCTCGACAGACGGTCCCGACACCCCGAACATGCAGGCATGAACCACGTGAACTCCCCGACCATCGGCCATGCGGCGCGGGCGACGTGCGCCGTCGTCCTGTTTGCGCTTCCCACCGTCCTGTTCGCGCAGGCGCGACCCGCCACTGCGGCACCGACCCCCGCCCTTGCCCCGATCTCGCGCGCCGTGTCGGGCGCCATCAGTGGTGACCGCGCCTTCCGCACGGTGGACTACGTCCAGCGGTTCTTCCGCCTGCCGGGGAATCGCGGCTTCGACCTCGCCATCGACACGGTGGCGGCGCTGCTCCGCGCGGCGGGCTACGTGGACGAAGCGGGCGCCCCGTCATCCGCGCGACTGGTGTACCGCATCGAGTCGCGCCCCATGCGCGATCTGGCCTGGACACCCGAAGGGGCATCACTCGCGCTCACCGACGCCGCGGGAGGCAACGCCACGCCGCTGCAGTCGTGGCCGGCCAACTTCAACATGATCGCCATCAACTCGGCGTCCACGCCCGCCGAGGGAATCACGGCACCGATCGTGGATGTCGGCACCGGCACCGAGGCCGAGTTTGCGGCGGTCGACGTGAAGGGCCGCATCGTGTTCGTCGAGGGGAACGCGCGCGCCGTGTTCCCGCGCGCCATGCAACGCGGCGCGATCGGGGTGCTGGCCACGCAGAAGCTGCCGGCCTACAACCAGCAGTCCAAGCACGTGGACGCCATCCAGTTTTCCAGCGTTCCCCGCGACTCGCTGGGCGCGGGATGGCTGCTGTTCGTCTCGTCGGCTTCGCGCGATGCGATCCGCCGCGCGATGGCGCGTGGCCCCGCGAGCGCCCGGGTGATGGTGCGCACGCTGTTCGAGCGGCGCCCGGAGCGCACGCTGGTGGCGGAAATCCGTGGGGCATCGCGCGCGCACGAACGCTTCATGTATTCCGCGCACGTGCAGGAGCCGGGGGCCAACGACAATGCCAGCGGTGTCGGCACGCTGGCCGAAATGGCGCGCGTGGCCGCAGTCATGGTGAAGGCCGGCACGGCCAACCCGCAGCGCACCCTCACCTTTCTCTGGGGTGACGAGATCCGCTCCACCGATCGCTTCATCAAGGAAGACAGCGTGCGCCGCACCGGCATCAAGTGGGGGATGTCGCTCGATATGGTGGGCGAAAACACCGCCAAGACCGGCGGCACGTTCCTCATTGAGAAGATGCCCGACCCGAGCGCGGTGTGGGTGCGTGGCGAAGACCGGCACAGCGAATGGGGCGGACGCCCGCTGGAGGAGAAGGACATCCGGCCGCACTGGTTCAACGACTTCGTCCGGCAGCGCTGTCTCGATCGCGCGGCCACGACGGGATGGGTGGTGAAAGCCAATCCCTTCGAGGGAGGCAGCGACCACACGCCGTTTCTGAACGCGCAGATTCCGGGCGTGCTGCTCTGGCACTTCACCGATCAGTACTACCACACGGATCTCGACCGCATCGCGATGGTGAGCGCCACCACGCTCGGCCACGTGGGCGCCTGCGCGCTCAGCACGGGCCTGCTGCTCGTGGAGGGCTCACGCGCCATCGCGCTGGGCGCGCTGGATGAGCTGACCCGTGCCGCGGAACGCGAACTCCGCACGCAACAAGCGCTCGGCCGCGACACACTCGCGCGCGGCGGCAATCCGGCCACCGAGCGGCACATCATCGACGTGTGGCGCGACTACTACCTGGGCGCCATCGACCAGATTCCGGAGATTGTCGTGGGTCCGGTCGATCTCACCACCGCGCTCGCCGCCGCCAGACAACGGGTCACCGCGGCGGCACGCGAGTAGCCAGTGGTCGGACTCCCGTGGGGCCTCGCGGCCCCACGGCACGTCAGCGCAATACCGGCATGGTAAACGAGGCCGCATCCGCGCCCGAGGGCCAGCGCGTGGTCACGGTTTTCACGCGCGTGTAGAACCGCACGCCGTCCATGCCGTGCTGGTTGTGGTCACCGAACGCGGAATCCTTCCAGCCGCCGAAGGAGTAGAAGGCCAGCGGCACGGGGATCGGCACATTGATGCCCACCATACCGCACTGCACGCGATGTGCGAACTCGCGCGCGGCCCCGCCGTTGCGTGTGAAGATCGCCACGCCGTTGCCGTACTGGTGCGCATTGCACAGCGCGAGGGCCTCGTCGGCGGACTCCACGCGCACGATGCACAGCACGGGGCCGAAAATCTCCTCGCGGTAGATCGACATGTCGGCCGTGACATGATCGAACAGCGAGCCACCCAGGAAGAAGCCGGTGCCTTGCGTGGCCGGGTGCGTGCGTCCATCCACGACCAGCGTGGCCCCCTCAGTCACACCGGCGGCCACATATCCGGCCACGCGGTCGCGGTGCACCGCGGTCACGAGCGGGCCCATGTCCATGCCCTCCGCGTCCGACGCCCCCACCCGCAATCCGCGCACGCGATCGGCCAGCCGCGCCACGAGCGCATCGGCGGTGGCCGCACCGACCACGACGGCCACGGAAATCGCCATGCACCGTTCGCCAGCCGAGCCGTACGCCGCGCCCATCAGCGACTCCACCGTCATGTCGAGATCCGCATCGGGGAGCACCACCAGATGATTCTTGGCGCCGCCCATCGCCTGCACCCGCTTGCCGTGACGCGCCGACGTTTCGTACACATGCCGCGCGATCGGCGTCGACCCCACGAAGCTCACGGCCTGAATGCGCGGATCAGTGCACAGCGCATTCACCGCCTCAGCGTCACCCTGCAGCACATTGAGCACGCCCGG
>JARIEX010000008.1 GCA_031127095.1 Gemmatimonadota bacterium | reverse complement strand
GACTCGGGACTCACGTGAGTGGTGAGTTGCGAGTCGAAGTTGGGAGTTGCGAGTACTTATGACTCGGAACTTGGACTCAAGACTCGGGACTCACGTGAGTGGTGAGTTGTGAGTGGAAGTTGGGAGTTGCGAGTACTTGGGACTCGGAACTTGGACTCAAGACTCGGGACTCACGTGAGTGGCGAGTTGTGAGTGGAAGTTTGGAGTTGCGAGTACTCATGACTCGGAACTTGGACTCAACACTCGAGACTCACGTGAGTGGTGAGTTGTGAGTAGAAGTTGGGAGTTGCGAGTACTTGGGACTCGGAACTTGGACTCATGACTCAAGACTCACGTGAGTGGTGAGTTGTGAGTGGAAGTTGGGAGTTGCGAGTACTCATGACTCGGAACTTGGACTCAACACTCAAGACTCACGTGAGTCTCGAGTTGCGAGTCGAAGTTTGGAGTTGCGAGTCCTTCTGGCTCCCGACTCCCCGTTCCTACTGGACCCGCTTGGCGATGTCCGCGCGCATCGAATCTGTCTTGAACTGCGCCATCGTGGCCGCGTCCGGTGCGCCGTCGCGTGGGGCGCTGAAGGGCAGCAGTACCGAGATGCGGCGGTTGGCGGGGGAGAGTGGATCGTCGACCACGCGGGGCTTGGTGGCGGCGTAGCCGCGCACTTCCACGATGCGGCCGTCTTTGAGTCCCGCGCTTTCGAGGATGCGGCGCGCGGCGTTGGCGCGATCGGCGCTGAGTTCCCAGTTCCCGTAGGCGCCGTCGGCGCCGAACTTCGCGCCGTCGGTGTGTCCTTCGAGAATCACCGGGTGCTGCAGAATGGCGAGCTCGGTGCCGACCAGTTGCAGCGCGAGCATGGTGGCCGATTTCATGCGTGCGCTTCCGAGCGGGAAGTACACGTCACCACGCCCTGACTCCACGAGCTCGATGCGCAGCCCCTCGTTGGTGATCTGCACATCGACCACGGCGTTGAGTGCCTTGAGCGAATCGCTCTGTGCCAGCTTGTCGAGGATGGCCTGCTTGACCTGCTCGAACGTGCGCTGCTCGGTGTTGCGCACGATCATGCGCAGCGGCGTCTTCTGGACGTTGGTGGGGGCGGTGCCGGTGGAGAGCGGGCTCGAGCCGGCGCCGTATCCCTTCTTGTAGCCCACGGGGTTGGCGAAGTAGCCCTCGATGGCCTGCTTCGTCTTGTCGTCCATGCCCAGAATCCACATCACCATGAAGAACGCCATCATGGCGGTCACGAAGTCGGCGTAGGCCACCTTCCATGAGCCGCCGTGGTGGCCGCCGTGACCGGCGACCTTTTTCTTGACGATGACGATCTTCTTGCCGCCGCGCGGTGCCATGACCGGTTACGCGGCCTTCTTGCGGGTGAGCTCTTCGAGTTCCGTGAAGCTGGGGCGCTCGTGCGGCTCGACGTTGCGGCGCGCGAACTCGACGGCGGTCATCGGCGCATCACCACGCGCAAACGAGAGCAGCGCCGTGCGCACGCAGAGCATGTAATCGTGCTCGGCGGCGATGCGGTTTTCCATCGCCTTGGCGATGGGGCCGAACACGCCGTAGGCGAGCAGAATGCCGAGGAACGTGCCGACGAGGGCGGCGGCGACCTTTTCGCCGATTTCGGAGGCGGCGCCACCGATCGAGCCCATCGTGATGATCACGCCGAGTACGGCGGCGACGATGCCGAAGCCAGGCATCGCGTCACCGACGGCGGTCACGGCGCTGGGCACCAGCATGGCCTCGTGGTGATGCTTCTCGAGGTCCACGTCGAGGATTTCGGCGAGGTTATGATCTTCCACGGTGCCCGTGAGGAGCACCTTGAGCGTATCACACAGCAGCGAGACGGCGTGGTGATTGCCCATGAACGACGGGTACTTCTGGAAGATGTCGCTGGATTCCGGGTTTTCGATGTGCGACTCGAGACCGACCAGGCCGTCCTTGCGGGCCTTCTGGAAGATCTCGTAGAGTACCTGCAGCAATTCCGCGTAGGCGGTGGCGCCGAACGGATTGGGCTTGAGCAGGGCGAGGGCCTGCGAGACGACGCCCTTCAGCACCGCCGGCGGATTGGCGATGATCATGGAGCCAAGTCCCGCACCACCGAGAATGAGAAACTCGTTGGGCTGGATGAGCACGGCGAACTCGCCATGGTGCATCAAATAGCCACCGATGACGGAGCCCATCACGATGACCAGACCAATTATGACGAACACGCAGGGAGTCCTGAAGAACGAGTGGAGAAATCAGCGTTGAGCCGCGTCAGCGCTTCGGCGCGCTGGCTCACGGTACATGACGATTTACTGCGCGGCTTGGCACATGATGTAAGCAACCGGGTGGCGACGGTCTCCGCCATTGCCTCGTTGCTCGATCCGGCCCGGCTGCCCGACGAGCGGGTGCTGTCCGGATTGCGCGTGGATGCCGAGCGGCTGGAGCGGCTGCTGGAGCAGTTGCGCCAGCTGCCGCGTCGCGCCGACGCCGAGGCGGAGCCGATGCTGGCCGGCGATGCGGTGCGGACGGCGCTGGCGTTGTTCGCGTGTCATCCCGAATTCCGGGATGTGGCATGCACCGTGGTGGCGGCCGATGACGTGGCCCCGGTGCGTGCCGATCCGGTGGCCCTGGCGCATGCGCTGTGCGTGGCGCTCACGGCGGCGGCGCGCGTGGGCGCGGGGCGTGGCGGAGCGGCCCACGCGGGCGTGCGGGTCGCGCTGAGCACCGAGGGCGACGTGGTGCGCCTGGATGTCTCCGCCGACGGCAGTACCGGGGAAGGCGATGTCGATGATCTCGCGCTCGACG
This sequence comes from Gemmatimonadota bacterium, assembly GCA_031127095.1. Taxonomy (GTDB): domain Bacteria; phylum Gemmatimonadota; class Gemmatimonadetes; order Gemmatimonadales; family Gemmatimonadaceae; genus Gemmatimonas. Next base: position 45,288 of record JARIEX010000008.1, on the reverse strand, counting down.
CGGCGGCTGTGACGTGGCTGCTGGAGGGCAGCCGCGGGCAGGGCGAGGCCCATGCCTACGGCTGTCGCATGGAGGTGCCCACGCTGCAGGCCTCGCGGCGCGCGCGCTGACATCAGCTCTCTGCGGGGGGAGTCGGGGCCGGTGCCCCGAGCGTGGCCAGCCACTCGGCGCTCACGGGCACGGCCGCCGCCCGCTCGTTCTCCGTTTTGACCTGATCGGCGATCTCGCCGCGCAGAATCTTCACGTTGGCCGGCGCCTCGATGCCGATCCGGACGCCGCCGCGGTCGCAGGAGACCACGACGATGCGGATGCCGCCGTCGATGATGATCGAGTCGCCTTCGCGACGTCCAAGGATGAGCATCGCGCGTCAGATCAGGGAAAGGAGCGTCTGCATCATATCGTCGGCCGCCTTGATCAGCTTCGTGGCCGCCTGATAAGACTGCTGCACGCGCATCATGTTCACCAGTTCCTCGTCGGTACTCACGCCGCTCACCGCCTGGCGCCGGGCATCGGCCTGATCGGTGAGACTCCGGTACACGGTGGCGTTGTCCGTCGCGGACGCCGTCTCGAGCCCGATCCGCGTGACCATGCTGCGGAAGAACCCCAGAAACGAGCCCGACTCGCTGGCGCCACCGGATCCCGTAAAGCTCACGGTCCCGTCGGCGATCCGCAGGGCGGAGACGCCCTGCGCGATGCTGTTATCGGTGGGGCCGTTGGCGTTGCCGCTGGCCGCGATCTTGGTGGGGTCGATGGCGACGGCGCTGGACAGCTTGAGCGTGGCCGCGCTAACCGGGATCGTGGCCGAACCGGGATCGAAGAAGTTGCCGGCGGCGGTGCCCGGGATGGTGTTGCCGGTAAACGTGTAGCCCGTGGTGTGCACGGTGTTCACGGCCTGCGCGAACTGCGCCGCCATGGCGTCGAGTCGGCCGCGCGCGTCGGGGATGTCGGTGTTGACGACATCTACGATCGCCTTGAGCTCACCACCCAACGGGGCCAGCCGGTCGAGTGACCCGCCCAGCCGAATTTTTACGTCGATGTCGGCCATCGGTGTGGCCGGCGGCGGGACGGGGACTTCGAGGCTGATCGACAGCGGGCGGGCCGTGCTGCTGTCCACGAGCGTGGAGTTGCCGATCAGCACCGACACACTGCCGTTGGCCTGCTGCAGCACGCGTGTGCCGGCAATCTTCGACAGCTCGTCGAGCTTGACGTCGCGCAGGTCACGCAGGTCGTTGTTCGTTTGGCCGACGCTCTCCGACGTGACGATGCGCGCGTTGAGCTCGGCCACCTGTTCCGCGATGGCGTTGATCGTGCCGACGGTGTTCTGCAGCCGCTCGAGCGTGGAGCTGCGCTGCTGCGTGAGCTGCGTGTCGTACTCGTTGAACAGCGTGGCCACCTGGCGCCCGCGTTGTTGCACCACCGAGCGGATGGCCACACTGTTGGGTGACGCGGAGAGATCGCTCCACGAGCCCCAGAACGCGTCGAGCGCGCTGGCCATACCGGCGTCGGAGGGCTCCCCGAACACGCTCTCGACCTGACTCATGAGATCGCGGCGCATCTCCGTCCCGCCGGCCAGCGTGCTGGCCGAGCGGAAGTTGTCGTCGAGCAGGATGTCGCGCCGGCGGAGGATCGTTTCGATGTGTACGCCGGTGCCGACGCTGCCGTACGACATGCGCAACGGCGTGTTGGCCACGAGCACGGCTTCCTGACGCGAATAGCCCGGCGTCTCCGCGTTCGCGATGTTCTGCGACACCGTCTGGAGCGCGGATTGGTGCGTGAGGAGCGCGGTGCGCGCGATGCTCAACAGGCCGGAAGACATATCAGGCGGTCCGGTTCACGAGCACACCGCGCGGTGCACCGCTGGCGGGCGTGGCCACGCCTTCGGTGGCGTACGTGGTGGGCTGCGCAGGCGCGCCCACGAGGGTGCGTACGTGCTGGTCGGTGTTCGTGAGCGCTTCACGCAGCAGCTTGCGGTTCATGCCCACTTCGCGCGTGAGCAGGTCGGCGGCCTGCGTGAGCCGCTGGCGCGCGCTGCGCAGCCGTTCGTCGACTTGATCGCCGAGCATGTCTTCGAGTTCGCGCAGCGTGCAGTCTTCACTGCCGCCCAGCAGCACGTTGAGCTGCCGGCGACGCGTGCGTGCCTGCCCGAGCGTGGCCAGGATGCGGTGCGTCGCGAACGTACTCTGGTCCACCCCGTCGATGTCATCGACGGCGACCGATGCGCGCTGCTGTCGCATCTGCGCGATGAGATCGTCGAGCAGTTTCCGCTCGCTGTTCAAGGCGTCGTGCAGCGCATCCAGCAGCGCCCCGGTGGGGACGCCCTTGCGGGGGGCTGGTTCGTTGGCGAAGTGTGTCATCGGCGACATCAGCGGTTCGTTGAATCAGGAGTCGGCCCGGAGGCCGATGGTGCGTCAGCGGTGGAACCGTGACGCAATTGACGGTAGAGCGCCTGCGCGATGCCATGCTCCCACTGTTTGGGAGTCTCGGCAGCAAGGTGCTGATCCAGCAGTCCTGTGAAGATGTCTTCACCTGCACCGCCGGAGACGATGCCCTCCTGCTGGGGGACGGTCTCGCGCATGGCCTTGTACAATTGCTGAACAAACATGCCTTCTAATTGGCCCGCTGTCTTCATCAGCTTTGCGTCGCGTTCGTCCTTGGGGGACAGAATAGCGGGCGTGGCCCCAGGCAGCCGGCCGGTTCGGGCGGAAATGCCATCGATCATCGAACCACGACCTCGGCGGTGATGGCCCCGACCTCGCGGAGGGCGGCGAAGATGGCGGCGATCTCGTTGGCCGGAGTCCGGACGGCGTGGAGGGCCGAGGCGACGCGCTGGACAGGAATGCCGGCCGGCAGGCGGACGCTCCCCGGGATGGCGGTGGTGTCGTTGGCCGTGTCGGTGCCGATGGCGAGCGTGACGGCCCCGTGGCTCACGGTGGCCGCGCCGACGATCATCTCGCCGCCGGCCACGACGGTGCCGTCCTTGCCGTCGATGATGAGCCGCAGGCGCGACTCGGGCTTGATCGGCAGGTCGCGGATCCGGGCGAGGGCGGTGGGCTTCTGGACCGAGTCGGGGAGCGTCACGATGACCGAGCCTTCGTCTTCCACGGTGGCCGTTTTCTCGCCGTAGGTGGCGTTAATGGCGGTGGCGATGCGGGCGGCGGTGCCGAGGTCGGGTTCGCGCAGCAGCAGGCGCGAGGTGGCGACGATGGCGGGGCGGGGCAGGTCGGCTTCGAGGACGCCGCCGGTGGGGATACGGGCCGAGGTTTCGTGCGACGGGGCATAGCGCGTGGTCGCGCCGCCGTCACTGACCATCAGCGATCCCTGGGCGGAGGCGAGCGGCGGGCCGCTGGCGTCGGCCACGAGCGGCGTCATGTAGAGGGTGCCACCGCGCAGCGAGCGGGCGTCGCCCATGGAGGCCACGTTCACCTCGAAGCGGCCGCCGGCACGCAGGTAGGGGGAGACTTCGGCCGTGACCAGCACCGCGGCGACGTTGCGCATGCGGATGAGGTCGGCCGGGACTTCGATGTTGAAGCGCCGGAGGATGTTGACGACGCTCTGGATCGTGGGGCCGGCCGACTGGCCACCGATCGCGCGATCGCCGGTGCCGTCGAGGCCGATGGCGAGGCCATAGCCCACGAGTCGCACGGGGAGGGCCCCCTCGGCGCTGGTGAGGTCACGGATTTTGACATCGTTCTGGGCGTGCACTACGGCTGGTGCGAGCAGCAGCCCGGCCGCGCTGAGGACGTTCAGGAGAGACTTCACGGCCAGAGTGCTCCGAGGACCTTGGTGACCATGCCCTGCTTCGGCTTACCGAGCGGGCCGGGAGAGGCGTAGCCGATGGTGGCGTCGGCGACGCGGCTGGACTCGATCACGTTGGTGACCGACACGTCCTGCGCGCGCAGCCATCCGGTGAACACGATGTCCTGGAGCGCTTTGTCGATGTCGATCTGCTTGGCGCCCTTCACCTGCAGCAGACCGTTGGGCCCGGTGGCCACCACGCGGACGCTCATCTCGTTCTGAAAGCGGTTTTCGCGGCGGGCCTGACCGCGCTGTTGCTGGTCGGCGGAATTGCGCGCATCGAGGCCCACGCTCTTGGAGCTGGCGGGGAGCTTGGCGTTCACCGACAGACCGCGGGTGCGGGCATCGGTGGCGTTGTTCTCCTTCACGGCCGTGGAGATGGTGTAGTCGTCGATCAGGATGGTGATGATGTCACCGACGGCAAAGCTGCGGCGGTCGGCGGTCCACGATTCGCGTGGTTTGATGACTGGCACCGGGGGGACCGTGTTCGCTGCCGCGGCGGCCGCCGGTGGTGTGGCCGGTGGGACCGCTGGCGGTGTGGCAGGCGGTGTCGCTCCGGCGGCCTGGGCGGCGAGCGGCTGGGCCACGAGGGCGAGCGCGGCGGCGAGCGCCGCCCAGCGGAACCGGCGTGTGGGATGCATACGTGGGGACATGGAGGGATGGGGCATCAACGGAGGCGGACGGTGTTCGGTCCGGCGGCGATGCCGTCGAGCCGACGTGTGGGATCGATGCGCACGCCGACGGGTGCCCCGATGGCGGCGGAATTGGTGGCGATGCCGGTGAAGACCAAGCGGACCGGTCCATCCTGCCAGATCGCGGTGACTTTGGTGCCGCTGGTGACGACGGGCGCGGCCGAGACGGCCGGTGCCCGCAGCACTTCGCCGGCGGCGATGTGGCGGTGCGCGACCCAGCCCGGGAGCGCGCGGGTGGTGTCCGGCGCGATGGTGGTCCAGCGCCAGACGATGGTGGTATCCACGGTCGCGATGTCCGCCGCCTGCAGCGTGTCGCCACGCGCGATGGCGCGCGCCGCGACGGACACCGAGACCGTGCGCACCTGCGCCGCGAGTCCGGGGGCGGTCACGGCGAGCACGCCGATCGCCACGAGCAGTCGAAGCACCACGGGCGTCATGAGCGCGGCTATCGGGTGATGTTGTTGGCGATCTGGCCCATCTCGTCGGCCGTCTTGATGGCCTTCGAGTTGATCTCGTAGGCGCGCATGGCGGCGATCATCTCGACCATCTCGGTCACGATTTCGACGTTGCTCCCTTCGAGGCTCCCCTGCTGCAGGCGTCCCATCCCTTCGTCATTCGGGAAGCCGATGACCGGCTGTCCGGAGGCGGCGGTGGGCGCGAGCAGGTTCTGGCCGAGGGACATGAGTCCCGACGGGTTGGCGAAACGGGCGATCTCGATGCGTCCGAGCTCGGTCGGCTGGATGTCGTTGCCGCGTCGCACGGAGACGATGCCGGTGTTCGAGATCGTCAGTTCGGCGGCGTCGATGGGAATGGAGATCGGTGGCTGCAGCCCGTACCCGGAGCTCGTGACGAGCTGCCCCTGGTCGGAGATCTGGAAGCTGCCGTCGCGCGAGTAGGCGGTTTCGCCGTTGGGCATCTGGATCTGGAAGAAGCCTTCGCCTTCGATCGCGATGTCGAGATTGCGATTGGTCTGCTCGAGCGGCCCCTGCTGATGCATGCGCTGCACGCCGGCCAGTCGCGTCCCGCGTCCGACCTGGATGGCGGCGGTGGTATCGGTGGCCGTCTGGCCGAGCACAGCCTGATCCTGCACCGTCTGATAGAGGAGATCTTCGAAGTGCGCGCGGCTCTTCTTGAAGCCGGGCGTGTTGACGTTGGCCAGATTGTTGGCGATGACTTCGGTACGAGTCTGTTGTGCCATCATGCCGCTGGCGGCGGCGCGCAGTGCCGGATCCATGTCGTATTCTCCTTAGACGGGCTTGGCGAGGTCGTTCACGGCGATCCCGCGCACCGCGTCGATGGTGGACAGCGTTTTTTGTGCGGCGCCATAGCGATGCAGCACCGCGAGCATGTCGGTCATCGCCGACATCGTGTTCACATTGGATTCTTCCAGAAAACCCTGCTTCACCGAGCGTTCGGCCGGGGGAATGGCCTGGCGGCTGGCGTCGGGGACGAACTGGGTGCCGCCCTCGTGCTGGAGCTGCGTGCCGGGGGCGACGCGCTCGAGGCGCAGCCGTTGAACGGCGTGGTTGTTCACCTTGACCATGCCATCGGCGCCGATCTCGACGGTGCCCTGCGGCAGCACGATCGGGCCGCTCTCTCCCATGACGGGGTTGCCGCGCTCATCCACCAGCTGGCGACCGGCATCGAGCCGGAAGCTGCCGTTGCGGACGAAGCGTTCGCCGTTGGGGGTTTGGGTCACGAAGAAGCCATCCCCCTCGACGGCGAGATCGAGACTGTTGTGTGTCTCGGTCAGGTTGCCGGCGGAGAGGTCGAGGGCCGTATCGGTTTTGGCGAGCTGGTTGTCCATGAGCCGCGAGAACGCCGTTTCCGCTTTGAAGCCGCGGGTGGAGGCGTTCGCGAGGTTGTTGGCGAGCACCTGCTGCTTCCGCTCCAGCATCTGCATGGCGGCGGCGGCACTGCTCATACCGTTGGTACGGACGGGTCCTGGCATAGTCGTGGTCGGGAAAGAGGGCACGGATACACCAGGGGAAAAAGCAACGGTCGGGCCACAAATGGCCCGACCGGAGGATTTTTCATAAGTTGTTATGCTGCTTGATCTTATGCGGTACTGCGGGGTGCCGAGTCGGGTGTCTGGGGAACCCGGAGGTCGGCAATTCGTGCCGTGACGGACCGGATGGTGGCCCCGCATCGGCGGGAGTTGCCGCCGACGACCTGTGGCGGTCGAACGGCGGCGGCTAGGCCGCGGTGGGCACCGCGCCGCCGGCGAGCCGGAGCAGCATTGATACGGCGTCGAACGACAGTCCGGTTTTCCGGGCGATTTCGGACGGATCGGCCCCGGCCGCGGCCAGCGCCGCCACGGCACGCGGGGTCCGCGTGTTGCGGCCGCCACCGAGTTTGATGGTGGGCGCCGCCGTCTGGCGCGGCGACCGTGGGGTCCGGGCGGGGCGTTGCCGCAGGGCCCGGAGCACGAACCGGGCGACGTACCACAGCGCGGCGGCGCCAGCGAGGGCGCCGATTCCCAGCAGGCGCTGCGTCGGGGAGACGGCCGGGGACACGACCACGGCACCGACGAGCAGGCCGATCACCGTGACGCCGACGCCCACGGCGAGCATCTGCAGCGATTCACGCATCATGGCCGCGCCCTTCATTCGGCGTCGCCGCGGAGCGGGGTGAGCTCGATGCGCAGCTTGCCCAGCGCCTTGGAGCGGATCTGCGAGACGCGCGACTCCGTGAGCTCGAGCACCTTCGCGATCTCGTGCAGCTTGAGCTCTTCGAAGTAGTACAGCGACAGCACGACGCGCTCCTGCTCCTTGAGGTGCTGGAGGGCCGCCTTGAGGTGCGAGACCTCCTGCTCGTGCGTGAGGCTGTCGTCGACATCGTTCTCGCCATCATTGGAGAGCATGTCGGCCGGCACCGGTGCCGAATTTTCGCGGTCGCCCGGTGCGCGGTCGAGCGGCACATGGTGCGCGCCTTCCACGTCGGCCTGCCAGCGCCAGAGGGTATCCATGTCCACGTTCAGCGACTCGGCCAGCTCCCGGTCTTCGGGCGCCCGGCCGTGCGCGCGCTGAAAGGCCTCGCGGGCGGCACTGATCTCACGCGTCTTGCGGCGGATGCTGCGCGGTACGTGGTCCTGCTTGCGGAGTTCGTCGAGAATGGCGCCGCGGATGCGGGGGGCCGCGAACGTGCTGAAGGCGAGCCCGCGGGAGGCATCGAAGCCTTCCAGCGCGGCCATGAGGCCGATCGTGCCGGCGCTCACCAGCTCGTCGAAATCAGCGCGCACCGAGAGGGTGCGGGAGATCTGTCGTGCGACGTGATGCACCAGGCCGAGGTGTTCCTCGAGCAGACGGTCGCGCGCGGTGTCATTCCCGGCGTGATACGACTGCCAGAGTTTCGCGTTCATGCTGGCGGGTCCTTGAGGAGAAGCGAGTGACACGGTCAGGCACCAGATCGGGAGGGTGAAGCAGCGGCCAGCGCGCGCATCACGACATCGTGAGCAGCGATCGCAGCCGGTGAACCGGCGGCCGCGTCTGGAAATGGCATGCCCGCGCGGAGCGCGGTGTCGAGCGTCGGATCGTTGGGAATTGCACCGGAGAGGCGCAGGGATATTCCAAGAAACTGACGGGCACCGGCGTCGATGGCGTCGAAGCAGCGAGCGGCTTCGCTCCCTTCGAGCCGATTGACGAGTACATCCATCGGAAAGGCACTATGACGGCTGTGGACCGCCTTGCACAGGGCGTACGACGCGGCCAACCCGACCGGATCACTCCCTGATGATACGGTGATGAGCCGTTCATCGGCATGGGGCGAAATGGCCGCCATAACGGTGTCGAGCCGTGACCCACAGTCGACGACCACCAGATCCATGCCCTCGGCCAGACCGCTCAGTCGGCGCATACAGGCGCGCCGTTCGGCGGCTGACAGCGGCAAACTATCGTTTGAGCCCCGTGGGGCCCCGCCGGCGACGAGCGTGAGGGTGGTGCTGATCGGGGTGGCCACATCGGCCGGGTCCACCCGTCCGCCACGCAGATCCTGCCAGGTGGCGCGCGGTTGGACGCCCAGCGTGACCGCCAGCGGACCGACGAAATCGTCGCCGTCGATGAGCAGGACACGGTAGCCGCTGCCGGCGGCGGCGACCGCGAGCAGCGTTGACACCAGCGAGGTGCCGCTGCCGCCGCGGCCACTGGCCACCAACAGCGTGGTGGCACCGCGGGTGGCGCTGGTGCCCTGGCCGGTCGGGCGCGGACCACGACCCTGCATCATTTGGTCCACCTGGGTACCGCGGGGCGGGGACATGAGAAGCGGACTGTTCATGCGGGCATCCAGTCGGGTTCCGCATCGGCCGTCAGCCCCCACGCGCGCAGCAGCCGCGGCACGCCGGGCTTGAGATCGGTGGGAACGTCCTGGCCATCGGTGACCCAGCGTGCGGGCATCTCGAGCGAGAGCGCAAGATCGCTGATCCCGGTTTCCCGCGGCACCTCGTCCACCTTGGAGAGGAGCAGGTGCGTGGCGCCGCAGTGCTGACGGGTGGCACGATACGCGCGGCCGATGTCCACCGCGAGATCGGCGCGCAGCGTGGCCGGCACCACGAGGTGGACTTCGTCGGGGGCGATGGTATCGAGCAGGGAGCGCCAGCGTTCGGTGAGTTCGGCCGATGCCGGACTGCGTCCCGGTGTGTCCACGATGATCACATCACAGGTGCCGGACAGCCGTTTCATGGCCGCGGCCACTTCCCGCGCCTCGTACACCACTTCGAAGGGGACGTCCGCCAGTTCGGCATAGGTGGCGAGTTGCTCCATGCCACCCACGCGATACGTGTCGATGGTGAGGAGGCCCGGGCGCGCGGCGCCGAACATGCCGCGCCGCACCGCCAGCTTGGCGGCGGTGGTGGTCTTGCCGGCGCCGGTGGGGCCCACCAGCGCGATGCAGTACGGCCGGCCGTCGGCGCGGCGCATGTTCGCGGGGAACGGCGTGGGCTCGAGGCGCGCGCGCACCCGGTCGAGCGCCGACGAGGTCGCGGCCAGGACTTCGACCATGGGGACGCCGCCGTCACGCACGGTGCGCGTGTGCAGGATCATCACGTCGTCGCCCAGCGTGCGGCGCGCACGGTCGGCGACGCGCGAGAGGTCGGCGCCGCGGAATCGTTCGGCGAGGCTGGAGTGCATTTAGTTCATCTCCCAGGTAGCCACACTGCTCAGCGTGATCTGCGCGGGGAGCTCGGCGAGCGAGACCACCGGGAGGCTGGGCAACACGGGTTCGATCAGGCGGCGCACGCCGACGCGCAGCGACGGCGGCGTAATGAGCGGCAGCGGACGGCCATCGACCGAGAAGGTGGTGGCCAGCTGGTTGAGATCGCGCAGCAGCGCGGCGAGCGACTCGGGGGTGAGCACCGGCGCGTTGCCGTTGGTGGCCCGCGGCGAGAAGAGACCGAGCAGCGCCGACTCGAGCCGGCCGCCGATCGTGATGCCGCGCACGACGCCCGTCTGATCGGCGAAGAGGCGCGCGATGACATTGGTGAGCGAGCGGCGCACGACTTCGGTGAGCGCTTCCGGATCCTTCGTGGTGTCGGCGCCGTCGCCCAGCGCTTCGAGGATGGTGACGAGGTCGCGGATGGGCACCCGCTCGCGGAGCAGGCGCTGCAGCACGCGGTGCAGCACGCTGAGCGAGACCTTGTTCGGAATGATCTCCTCGACGAGCGCGGGGTGCGACTTTTTGAGCGTCTCGACCATCTCCTGCACTTCCTGGCGGCCGAGCAGTTCGGCGGCGCTGTTCTTGAGCGTCTCGAGGAGGTGCGTGGCCACGACGGTGGTGGGCTCGACGACCACGTAGCCGCGCGCTTCGGCGTCGGACTTCTGGCCCAGCGAGACCCACTTGGCTGGCATGCCGAACGACGGATCGACGGTGTCCATGCCGGAGATTTCCTCGATCACGCCACCGGTGTTGAGCGCCATCACGAAGCGCGGGAGCACCTCGCCGCGCGCGACTTCGGAGCCACGCAGCTTGATGACGTACTCGTTGGCCGGGAGCCGGATGTCGTCGCGGATGCGGATGGCCGGCACGAGAATGCCGAGTTCGAGCGCTGCCTGCTTGCGCAGGAGGCCGATGCGTTCGAGCAGGTCACCGCCCTGGCTTTCGTCGACGAGCGGGATCAGCGAGTAGCCGACTTCCAGTTCAATGGGATCGATCTGCAGCAGGTCGCGCATCGGATCGGACGGGACCGGCGCCTCGATCTCCTCGATGGGTGCGGCGGAGAACTGCGCGAGTTCCCGCTGCGTCTTGAGCGTTTTCTCCGACACGCGCGCAAGCACGGCCGCGCCGCCGGCGAGGGTGAGGAAGGGGAACATGGGGAGGCCGGGGATCAGCGCGAACGACGCGAGCACACCGGCCACGATCCACATGGCGCGCGGATGCGCCCCGAGCTGCTTGCTGAGCACCACGCCCATGCGGTCGGTGCCGGCCGCGCTGGTGACCATGAGGCCGGCGGCGGTGCTGATGATGAGCGCCGGCACCTGCGACACCAGACCGTCGCCGACGGTGAGGAGCGTGTAGGTGCTGGCGGCCTTCTCCAGCGGCATGCCGCGCTGGATGACGCCGATGAAGATGCCGCCGAGGATGTTGACGAACACGACGAGGATGCCGAGGATGGCATCACCCTTCACGTACTTCGAGGCGCCGTCCATCGCGCCGTAGAAATCAGCGGTGCGCGAAATCTCTTCGCGGCGGATGCGGGCTTCCTTCTCGTCGATCAGGCCAGCCGAGAGATCGGCGTCGATGGCCATCTGCTTGCCGGGCATGGCGTCGAGCGCGAAGCGCGCACCGACTTCTGCAATGCGGCCGGCACCCTTCGTGATGACGATGAAGTTGATGCCGATCAGCAGCAGGAAGATCACGATACCGACGGCATAGTTGCCGCCGATGACGAAATTGCCGAAGGCCTCGATGACCTTGCCCGCGTGCGCCTGCGTGAGAATGAGGCGCGTGGACGAGACGTTGAGGCCGATCCGGAAGAGCGTGAGCAGCAGGAGGAGCGCGGGGAAGCTGCTGAAGTCGAGCGGATTGGTGGTGTACAGCGACACCAGCAGCACGACGAGCGAGAGCCCGATGCTGGCGGCGAGGAACAGGTCGAGTAGGATCGGCGGCAACGGCACCACGATGAGTGCCAGGATGAGCACGACCGCGATGGCGAGCGCGAGCTCCGGCTTCTTGCCGGATTCGCCGTCCATCGGCATGGGGAGTGCGGCGCTGGTCACAGCGAAATCCTCAGGAGATTCATGCGGCTGCCGTTCCGCGCCACTTGGCGCCAAAGCGTTCTTGCTGACGCATCACGAAGGCGAGCACCTCGGCGACGGCCAGATACATCTCGACCGGGATCACGGTCCCGACTTTCGCCACGACGATGAGGGCACGGGCGAGCGGGATGTTTTCGATGACGGGGACGTTGTGCTTGAACGCGAGCTCCTTGATGCGGAGCGCGATCTTGCGCTGGCCGATCGCGACGACGTACGGCGCGGGGGCGACCATGGGGTCGTACTTGATGGCGATGGCGATGTGCACCGGGTTCACGATGACGACATCGGCCTTCGGGACTTCGGCGAACATCTGCCGACGGATGCGTTCGCGGCCGATCTGCCGGCGGCGCCCCTTCATCTCCTGATTGCCTTCCTGCGACTTCGCCTCTTCCTTGACTTCCTGCTTCGTCATCTTGAGCTGCTCGGTCGTGCTGTACTTCTGCCAGGCGTAGTCCGCGCCGGCGAGCACGAGGAACATGAGGCCGGCATTCTTGAGCATCGCCATGGCGTACTTCGAGACGACCTGCATGAGCGCGGCCGGCGACCGGTCGAGGGCCAGCCCCTGAATGTCGGGCCAGGCGTTGCCGAGGGTGGCGTATACGGCCCAGCCCACGATGGCCATTTTGAGGAGCGCCTTGGACAGATCCACCAGTGCCTGCTTGCTGAGCAGGCGCTTGGCGTTGGTGAGCGGATTGAGGCGGCTGAACTTTGGTTCGAGCGTCTTGGTGGTGAACAGGCCGCCGGTCTGGAGCGCCTGTACGGCGATGGCGATCACGGCGAGGGCTGCCATCATGCCGACCATGGCAACGATGGTGCGGAAGCCCATGACCTGCAGGAACGGAATGGCGGACGGGCCGGCGCGGTCGAGGTCGCCCGCGTTGGCCAGGGTGTTGCCCATCGTGTCGAGCAGGAACTGGAAGAGCGGCGGGCCGGCCAGCGCGAGGGTGAGCGTGGAGCCCAGCAGAAAGGCCGCCGTGGTGAGCTCGGGGCTCTTCGCGATCTGTCCGTCGTTGCGTGCGTCCTCAATTTTTTTGTCTGAGGGCGCTTCTGTCTTTTCGCCGGAATCGGAATCTGCCATGGATCAGCGCCCCGTCGCCGGCACGGGGGCGACCTGCACGGCCCGCGCAAAAGAGTCGAGGGTGCGGGCGTAGGCCGGGGTCCAGTCGCTGAGGGCGTGGACGACCAGGCCGAGCGAGCCGGCGAGGGTGAGCAGGCCGATGCCGATCTGGATCGGGAAGGCGACGCTCATGATCTGCAGCTGCGGCGCGGCGCGGCCCAGCACGGCGAGCGCGATGTTGGTGACGAGAATGGCGGCGATGACCGGCGCGGCGAACTGCATGCCGGAGGCGAAGATCGTGGTCCCGGCCTTGGTGACGGCGAGGAGGCCGTTGCCGAGCTCGATCGGGGCGCCGAGGGGCATGGCGACGAAGCTCTGCGCGACGGCCTGCAGCATGATGATGTGGCCGCCGCCCATGAGGAGGAGCGTGACGGCGAGCATCTGCATGAAGGCGCCGAGGATGGCGCCCTGCGTGTTGTTGACCGGATCGAAGATGGCGGCGCCCGACAGACCGATCGAGGTGGTCATCAGTTCGCCGGCGAACTCGGCGCCGGCCACGACGATGGCGGCGGCGAGGCCGATCACGAAGCCGACGACGGTCTCGCTGAGGAAGGTGGTGGGGGTGACGCGGAGCGTGGCGAGATCGGCGTTGGCCGTGGCGCTGGGGATGAGCAGCACGGCGAAGATGACGAGGAGGGCGGTGCGGAGCTTCATGGGGAAGCTCTTGGCCGACCAGGCCGGGGCGACGAGCAGCAACCCGCCCACGCGGAGCGCGGTCAGCACGAAGGCCGTCGCGACGCCGGGGGCGAAGAAGTCGGGGAGCCCGAAGAAGGCGGAGGTCGGCATCCGATCGATCCCGCTCAGCCGACCATCGCGGGGATACCGCGCATGAGCTGCGTGGTATAGCGGATGAGGATCTGGAGCAGCCACGGCATGCCGACGATGAAGGCGCCGCCCACGAGGACGAGCTTCGGCACGAAGACGAGGGTCTGTTCCTGAATCTGCGTGACCGACTGGATGATCGCGATGACGAGCCCGACGCCGAGCGCAATGAGCAGCATCGGCGCGGCGATCATGAGCGCGGTCACGAGCGCTTCACGGGTCAGGTCGATGACGAGTTGGTGGGACATCCGGGGTTCGGCTCGGGTGAATGGGACTTCCGAGCACGTGATAAAGCAGGGGCCGTACCACGGCGGCCGAGCCTTGCGAATGTGTCTAAAACATTGTCAATGAAGCACTTACGGAATTTATCTCATGCGGTCGTTTTGACCGATCCGCGGGTTTCGGCAGGATTTGCCGGGTGCGATGGCGGCCAGATGTGCCGCCGGGCCCGGATACGACCACGGCCGCCGGCGTGGGAACGCGGGCGGCCGTGAGCGGATATGGGGTGGAATCAGGCGCGTTCGAGCATCGTGACGACGATCAATTCGCTGCCGGCACGGTAGGTGGACCGGCGCACGGTGGTGCTGCCCGGGAGCCGGAAGCGGTAGTCCTGCCCTTCCACCACCACGGGGAGCCCGAGGTTACAGGGTTCGGGGAGGAGGGCTTTGATGTTGCCGCCGGTCATGTTGGTCAGTTCGCCGAGGGCGTCCTGCAGGTCGGCCAGCGTGACATCGGCCTCGTCGAGGCCGAACATCGTGCAGGCGGCCTGTCGGGCGGCGCGTTCGGAGCATTGCACCGCCACGGCGCCTTCCCACGCGCCGCTGATCTGGATCACGCCAGCGTAGGTGTGCTGCGGGGTGGCCGGGTCGGCCTCACCGCCCTGATGACTGAATACCGAGATGGGGTCTTCCGACTCGACCTGAACGCCGAGCACGCTGTCCCACACGGTGCTCACAATGCCATTGATGGCTTCATCAAGCTGCGACATGCGGTCTCCCGGCACCTGAGGGGGTGCTGATCTGACGGTAGGCGACGCCCTTGTCCACCTGGACGCGCTCAAACTGGTCATCGAGACCCATCGTGGTCTCGGCGCCGCCCAGCATGAGGATGCCCGTGGGGGACATCACCTGCCGGATGTTCTTCAGGATCTGCTTCTTGGTGGGGATGTCGAAGTAGATCAGGACGTTGCGGATCATGACGAGGTCGAACACCGGCATGAGCGGCCACTTTTCGATGAGGTTGAGCTCACGGAAGTCGATCATGTTGCGGATGTCGTCGCGGATCACCCATTCCGTGCCGTCCTTGGTGAAGTACTTCACCATGAGCGGGGCGGGGAGTCCGCGGTTGACCTCGAGCTGTCCGTAGCGGCCGCTGCGCGCCTTGGCGAGCACCGCGTTGGAGAGATCGGTGGCGATAAAGGTGATTTTCCAGCTGGCCAGCTCCGGGAAGTGCTCGCGCAGCAGCATGGCCACCGAGTACGGCTCCTGTCCGCTGGAGGCGGCCGCACACCAGATGTTGATCTGCCGCGACGCCGCTTTGCGGGCGATGATCTCGGGGATGAGCGTTTTCTTGAGGGCTTCGAACGGGTGGATGTCCCGGAAGAAACTCGTTTCGTTCGTGGTCATCGCCTCGACGGTCTGGCGATGCATCGTCCCGAAGGGGGCGGCGGCCATCGCGTCGGCGAACTCATCGAGTGACGCGAAGCCGTGTACCTTGGCCAGCGGTCCCAGCCGTGACTCGACGAGGTATTCCTTGCCCGGCTCGAGCACGATCGCCGACCGTGTGAGAACGAGCTGACGGATGTACCCGAAGGTCTTTGGCGTCATTGCCATGTGCCACCTGACGGTGTTGCAGTAGACGGAGCGACGCGTGGTGCCGGCGGCGGCAGGTCACGCGGTGCAGCAGTGTGAGACAACCGGGCGGACGGGCCGACGCGGTTGATGATGGCGTGTGCGATCTGATCGAGGGGGACGATCGCGCTGGCGATACCGGCGCGGGCGACAAACCCGGGCATACCCCAGACCACGGAGCTGGCTTCGTCCTGCGCGAAGACTGTGCCGCCGGCGTCGTGCACGGCTTCGCTGCCCCGCAGCCCGTCCTGTCCCATTCCCGTGAGGATAACGGACAGCACGCGGGGACCATAGCACTCCACGACCGACCGCAGCATCACATCGACGGCGGGACGGCAGGAATTTTCCGGTGGGCCCTGCGTGAGCGTGGCGATCACCTGGCCGGCCACCGTCTTGAGCACGAGGTGATGGTCGCCCGGGGCGATCCAGACGAACCCCGGGGTGATGGCGGCCCCTTCGGTGGCTTCGCGCACCGTCAGCTTGGACATCAGCGACAGGCGGTCGGCGAGAAATTTGGTGAACATCGGCGGCATATGCTGCGTGATCACGATCGGCAGCGGGAAGTTCTCGGGGAACTTCGGGAGGATCTCGATCAGTGCATTGGGGCCGCCGGTGGAGCAGCCGATGGCGACGATGCTGATGGGCTGCAGCGGTCCCGTGACAGGAGGGCGCGGCGGCCGCGGTGGTGGCGATCCCGCCACCTTCGCGAGCTGGGCGGACACCGATGCCGCCGAGTACGGGGCAGCCGCCGCGACGGGGGCCGCCTTGGCGGGCAACACCCCCGCGCACAGGCTCTTGATCTTGGGAATCAGGTCGTCGCGGACCCGTTGCTGCGCTACGGTGACGCTGCCGACATTGGCCGGCTTGGTGACGTAGTCGGTGGCTCCGCGCGACAGCGCCTCCATGGTGGCCTGGGCGCCGCGCTCGCTGAGCGTGCTGAACATGATCACCGGGAGCGTTTTCCAGGTTTTCCGGAGCTCCGTGACCGTGGTGAGCCCGTCCATCTCGGGCATCTCGATGTCGAGCGTGATCAGATCGGGGGCGAGCTGCGCGATCTTCTGCAGCGCGATCCGCCCGTTCGCGGCCACCCCGACCACCTCGATGTCGGGATCGGCCGCCAGCACGTCGGTGACGAGCCGGCGGACGACGACGGCATCGTCGACCACCAGGACACGGATACGACGCATGCTCAGGCCGCGGGAACGAGGCCGAGCATGTCGAGCTTGTCGCGCAGAATGTCGGCGGTGAACGGCTTCATGACGTACTCGTTCGCACCGAACTCGAGCGCTTTCATGACCTGGCTCATCTCGGTTTCCGTGGTCACCATCACCAGCGGCATGTCGGCGTACCGCACGTCGGCACGGATGGCCAGCAGCAGCTCGAATCCGTTCATTTCGGGCATGTTCCAGTCCACCAGCGCGAAGTCCGGGCGGCCGTGGGCCTCGAGCTGCTCAAGCGCATCGCGACCGTTGGCGGCGAAGGTGGTGGTGACACCCAGATCACTCACCATTTTGCCGATCACGGCGCGCATGGCGCGTGAGTCGTCCACGATCAGGGCACGCATGCGAGCACTCCGGAGAGAAGGGGCATAGAAGGTGTTCGGCTCAGAAGTTGAACTTGCCGACCATCGACTGCAGGTCGGTGGCCATGCGGGAGAGTTCGGCGGAGGCGTGCAGCGAGTCGGCGGCCCCCTGCGACGTGGCGATCGCGGCCTGTGCGACACCGGTGATGTTCTGCGCAATTTCCGACGCGCCCATGGCCGCTTCGGTCACGTTCCGCGCCATCTCGTTCGTGGTGGCGGTCTGTTCTTCCACCGCACTGGCGATCGTGGTCTGGATCTCGGCGATCTTGTCGATGATCGTGGAGATCTCCTTGATGGCGCTCACGGCCCCGGTGGTATCCGCCTGAATGGCTTCGATCTTCTGGCTGATGTCCTCGGTGGCCTTGGCCGTTTCCTTGGCCAGCTCCTTCACTTCGTTGGCCACGACCGCAAAGCCCTTGCCCGCCTCACCCGCGCGCGCCGCCTCGATGGTGGCGTTGAGCGCCAGCAGGTTGGTCTGTTGCGCGATCGACGTGATGACCTTGATCACCTTGCCGATCTCGGCGCTCGAGATGCCCAGCTTGGCCACGGTGGCGTTCGTGCTCTCGGTCACCTTCACCGCGTGCATCGCGACGCGGGAGGCCTCGGCGGCGTTGGAGGCGATCTCGCGGATGCTGGCGCCCATCTCCTCGGTCCCGGTGGCAACCGTGGAGACGTTGCGGCTCACCTGCTCCGAGGCGGCGGAGACCACGTTGGCTTGCGCGCTCGTTTCTTCTGCGGTGGCGCTCATGGTCTGCGCCGTGGCGGTGAGTTCCTCGGCGGCGCCGGCCAGTGACTGCGCGCTGCTGCTCATCATGGCCAGCAGCTGCTTCTGCTCATTCACGTCGGTCGCGAACTTCACGATCCGGTATGGCTTGCCACTCAGGTCGAAGATCGGATTGTAGCTGGCCTGAATCCACACGGCGCGGCCACCCTTGCCCACCCGCTTGTATTCGGCCTGCTGCACGGTACCGGCGTTGAGGTCGGCCCAGAACTTCTTGTACTCGGCCGAGCGCGCGTACGTCGGGTCCACGAACATGCTGTGGTGCTTGCCGGCGACTTCGTCGAGGCGGTAACCCAGCGCGTTCAGGAAGTTGTCGTTGGCGGTGATGATGGTGCCGTCGAGGTTGAACTCGATGACCGCCTGTGCCCGGCTGATCGCGGCGAGGCGGCTGGCCGCATCGGCCTCGCGCTGCTTCGCGGCGGTGATGTCGGTGGCGAACTTGATGACCTTGACCGGGCGACGCTGGGCATCGAGCACCGGGACGTAGCTGGCCTGCAGCATGATGTCGCTGCCGTCCTGCTTCCGTCGCGTGAATTCGGCGGTGACGAACCGTCCGGCGCGCAGGTCGCTCCAGAACCGGGCATACTCGGGGCTGGCCGCGTAGGCAGGGTCCACGAACATCCGGTGATGACGGCCCTGGAGGTCGCGGAGCCGGTAGCCCATCGCCGTGCAGAAGTTGTCGTTGGCGGTGAGAATGGTGCCGTCGAGGTCGAATTCGATCAGCGCCTGCGCCCGGGAGATGGCATCGACGAGCGCGTGGGCGTTCTTGTCGTGGGCGTCGGTGTCGGTGTCGGCGGCGGAGCCGAGAGGCGAGGTCGTAGTGGATGCCATGGGGACGAACCGGCTAAAAGATCCTGAAAAGTTCGCAGGAATGCCGTCGTCGGCTACTCCAGCCACACTCGAATATGCTGCTGTGCATGGTGCGATTCGAATAACACAGCGGGTGCATGCCCGCGCCGGGCGGACTGCTGCACGATACCGGCGAGGTCGGTCCCTTCGTCCGCAAGACGTGCCCGCAGGTCATCCGGCATTAACTCCTGTAAAGTATCGGCACATCGCCCCGGGAAGGTGAGCGTGACCTTGGGGGCACCGGCCTCGGTGACGCGGATCTTGAGGTATTGCGCGAGGGCCGGCGTGCGCGGGTCGGCCATATCGCGGGTCATGACGGGCGTCCGCAGGGCGGCGCGGGCCGGAGAGGCCGCTGCGGCCGCGAGTGGTGAGTCGTCGCCCAGCATCGCGTCGAGCATGGGGCGCAGTGCCACCGGGGCGTGCAAGGCTCGCGCATAGGACAACAGGCCCTGCCACGCGCGCACCACGAAGATGGCGTTGGCGGGGCCCGATACACGCAGGTTCCATCGGAACTCCCCGAGCACGCGGGCCATGCGAGGCCCCAGCTGCCACGTGTCGAAGTCGAACGGGGCCTCAGCGAGCCACGGTTCGAGCATCAGCGCGGTAAATGCACCGAGGCGATCGGCCATTGGCTCCATGAGTTCGGGGCGGAAGCCCAAATCGATGTAGCAGGCCAGATACGGCGCGGCGGACGTTTCGCCCGCCAGCGCGAGGCGGAACAGGCGGGCGAGCGCATCGGTGAAGGGCACCGGCAGCGTTTTGGCGCAGCCGAAGTCGATCACCCCGACACGGACGGCCTGGTCGTCGAGCCGGAACCGGTAGTTGCCCGCGTGCGGATCGGCGTGCAGGAGGCGCGCCTGGAAGATGCTCTCGAGGAAGAACCGGGCGAGGATGCGCAGTGCGTCGGCGCGTTGCGCCGCCGACCACTGTCGGGTGTCCTGAAACGTGCCGCCGGCCAGCCACGACATGGTGAGGACCGTGGACGTGGAGAGTTCGGTCACCACGCGCGGCAGTTCGAGCCCCGGAATGAGCTCCGTGAGGGTGGCGAGCTGGCGCAGGGTGGCCGCCTCGCGGGTATAGTCGAGCTCGCTGGCTAGCATCGCCCCGACTTCGCCGCGGTACGCGGCCATGTCGAAGCCCCGTCCGAATCCGCCAAAGGGAATCGTGAGCCAGTCCAGGGCCCCGAGGTCGAGGCTCATGGCGTCGCCGATGCCGGGATACTGCACTTTCACCGCCACGCTGCGACCGTCGTGCAGTGTGGCGCGGTGCACCTGCCCGATGGAGGCGGCGATGCCGACGGGGGAAAAAAAGCGAAACCGCTCGGCGAGCGGCCCACCCAGGGCCTGTTCGACGAGCGGTTGCACTTCGGCGATGGGGAGCGCGGCCCCGGATTCGGTGAGCGCGGTGTACGCGACGTCCGGCGGCTCGTCGGCGTCGAGTTCCCCGAGGCTGATCACCTGCCCGATTTTTTGTGGCAGGCCGTGCATGGCGCCGAGCCGGGCGACAATGCGCGCACGCAGCGCAGCGTCGGCACCCATCGTCCGCGCGCGCACCAGATCGGCCGAGAGGCCGACCAGCTGGACCCCCCGGCGGAGGGTCGAGCGCGTGCGCGGGCGATGGGACACGGGGTGGTGCGGCCCGCCTTAGAGCGTGAAGCGCTGAACCAGCGCCTGCAGCTCGGAGGACATGCGGGCCAGTTCGGACGATGCGCGGAGCGAGTCGGAGGCACCGTGCGAGGTGCTGGACGCGGCCTGTGCGACGCCGGTGATGTTCTGCGCGATCTCGGACGCCCCCTTGGCGGCCTCGCTCACGTTGCGCGCCATCTCGTTCGTGGTCGCGGTCTGTTCTTCGACGGCGCTGGCGATCGTGGTCTGCAGGTCGGAGATCTGGGCGATGATCTCGCCGATCTCACGGATGCCCGTGACGGAACCGGCGGTATCGGCCTGGATCGCTTCGATCTTCTGGCTGATGTCCTCGGTGGCCTTGGCGGTTTCCTTGGCCAGCTCCTTCACTTCGTTGGCCACGACCGCGAAGCCCTTGCCCGCTTCACCCGCTCGTGCCGCCTCGATGGTGGCGTTGAGTGCCAGCAGGTTGGTCTGCTGCGCGATGGACGTGATGACCTTGATGACCTTCCCGATCTCGGCGCTCGAGATGCCAAGCTTGGAGACCGTGTGGTTGGTGGACTCGGCCACACGTACCGCGTTTTCGGCCACCTTGGAGGCGTTGGCCGCGCTGCCCGCGATTTCGCGGATGCTGGCGCCCATTTCTTCGGTGCCGGTCGCCACGGTCACGACGTTGCGGCTCACCTGTTCCGACGCGGCGGAGACCACGTTGGCCTGCGCGCTCGTCTCTTCGGCGTTGGCACTCATCTGGTGGCTGACGGCCGTGAGCTCTTCGGCGGCGGCGGCCAGCGCGCTGGCGTTGTTGCCGATCGCCTTCATGCTGAGGCGCAGGTCGCCGATGAAGCGCGAGAGGGCCTCGCCCATCTGCCCGATGGCATCGCTGCCCTTGACGTGCAGTTGGCGCGTGAGGTCCCCCTCGGCGGCGGCGTTGACCACCTCGAGCATGGCGTCGACTTTCTGGCGCAGTTCCGTCGCGGCAGTGGTCTCGCGGTCCTGCGCTTCCTTGACCATCCGCTCGGTTTCGAGCTGCTGCGTGATCACCGCCCAGCTGATCATCGGTCCGACGTAGGCGCCGGCCTTGTCGTAGATCGCGCTCACGCGGAGGTCGAGCGTTTCAGGGCCAAGCTGGATGTGCGCCTGGTGCGGCAGATTGCGCGGATCCTTGAGGATGTTGCGCTGATGCTTGGGATCGCGGTGGAAAATATCGATGTTGGCGCCGAGGGCCTTGTCGGCCTTGATCGGCATGAGATGCTCGATGGTCTTGAGCGTCGCCGTCGAAGCCGGGTTGAGGTACGTGATGTGCAGATCGAGGTCGGCCATCATGAGATTGATGGGGACGTTCTCCATCATCGACATGACCCGATCCAGTCCAGCTTCCACCTTGAGCTTCTCGGTGATGACTTCCCACGTGATCTGCGGGCCGACGTACGTGCCGTCGGCATCGTAGACGGCGGTGGCGAGCAGGCTGAGGGTTTCGGGGCCGAGCTGGATGTTGGCTGTGTGCGGCATGTTGCGCGGATCGCGCAGAATGCGGCGCTGCAGCTCGGGATCCTTGTGAAACACATCGATGCACTGGCCCATCATGTCATCGACCCGCACCGCCAGGTGAGCCTGCAGCGTGCGCAGCGTGCGCACCGAGGCCGGGTTCACATAGGTGATGTTGAGGTCGGTGTCGGCCGCGATGACGTTGATCGGGACGTTCTCGAGCATCGCATGACTGAACGAATCCGCTGATCCCTGCGTCGGGGTCCGTGAGGCGGTGGACTTTGAAGGCGCGCTACGGCGCGCGGGGGGAACGGGCTTCGCTGCGGATGTCACGATCTGCTCCGAAAGGGGGGCCACCGCAGAGATGACCCGGGAGATGAGTGCCTGGGGAACCCCCAAGGCGTCGAGCGCGTCGGTCAGGTGACCGGCGACGCGGGAGAAATGCTCCATCTGGATGGGGAGGCCGGCGTGTGCGGCCTGCATCCCCTTCCCCTTGTACACCGCTGGCCCGCCGAGGGCCTGCGTGAAGAACTGTGTGTTGCGCTTGCGCAGCCACTGCATGTTGGTGCTGGCGAAGAACGGCTTCAGTTCGTCATCGGCGAGCACCCGCTCGTAGAACTGGTCGACCGTGGCTTCGATCGCGGCGGCGCCGCCCAGTTCGTCGTACAGCGTGGGGGTAGCCGCGTCGGTTGATGTCGTCGTCATCTCAGCTTACCAGCGAAAGGGCGGTTTCGGTGGACGCGGTTTTGACGCTATCCAGAATGAGCAGGAGCTGACCGTTCAGTTTGTACACGCCTTTGATGAGGGCACGGGCTTCGCCCTTGAGCGTATCGGGCGGCGGCTCGAAGGCCGATTCGTTCACTTCGATGACATCGCCGATTTCGTCCACCAGCAGACTCACGGCGCCATCGTCGGTGCGCATAACGACGTTCATCGGTTCCTGACCGTCCGGACGTTCGGGCAAGCCGAGGCGGCGGCGCAGGTCGATGGCGGTGACGATCTGGCCGCGGAGGTTGATCAGGCCACGCACGGCGGGCGGGGCGAGGGGCACCGGGGTCATTTCGAGGGTGCGCATCACTTCCTGGACCCGGTGCACATCGGTGCCGAGGTAGAGCGAGCCGACCCAGAAGGTGCAGTACTGCGTGCCGTCAGCCATGGAGGACGACCTCGCGGGAGTCGCTCAGGGAAGTCGTGGTCAGGAAGTCATCCTCGAGATGATGGACGAGGTGGCGGATATCGAGAATGTCGGTGACCTTGTCCTGGATGACGGCCGAGCCGAGGACGGCGCCAGCGCGGCGGCGGCGCTGGACGGTGACCGCGCTTTCGACGATGTCGAGGATGCGGTCGACGACGAGTCCGACGTACTGGTCTTCGTACGCGTAGACGATGACTTGCAGCATGTCACCGGCAGCGGCGTTGGAGGTGACGCCGTCGAGAATCTCGCTGAGGCGCACCAGCGGCATGATCCGGTCGCGGTATTGCACGACGTCGTACCGGCCGGTGCGCTCGACGGTCTCGGGGGCGAACTCTTCCAGGCGGGCGATCTCGGAGAGCGGCAGCGCCATGCGATGCGTACCACCGAAGCCGAAGAGCAGGAGCGTTTGCGTGGGCTCGCCCGCGCCCTTCTGTTCGTTGCGCTGATCGGCGGCCTGACGGTCGCGGTCGCCAGTGAGGACGCCGGCGCGCTGGGCGAGGCCGTGCACGTCGAGAATGAGCGCGACCTTGCCGTCGCCCATGATGGTGGCGCCGGCGAAGGCGGCAATGCCTTTGAGTTGCTTGCCGAGCGGCTTGACGACGATTTCCTCGGTGTCGTTGATCTGGTCAACGACGAGTCCGAAGGAGATGCCGTCGGTTTGCAGAACGACGATGTTGAGGGGCTGGTCGATGGCGCCCGGCTCGTGCGGCCACGGCTGGCGGCCGAGTCCCAGCGTCTGCGTGAGGTGCACGAGCGGCAGCAGCTTGCCACGCAGGCGATAGACGGGCGAGTCGTAGATCATCTCGACGCGCTGCTTGGCTTCCTCGTGCTCGATGCGCACGAGTTCCAGCAGGCTGACCTGCGGAATGGCGAAACGTTCCTTCCCCGAGGTGATGATGAGTCCCGGGATGATCGCGAGCGTGAGCGGGATCTTGATGCGGAGCGTGGTGCCGGCGCCGATCACGCTGGTGACGTCGACCGTGCCGCCGATTTTCTCGATGTTGGTTTTGACGACGTCCATGCCGACACCGCGGCCGGACACGTTGGTGACCTTGGCCGCCGTGGAAAACCCGGCGGCGAAGATGAGGTGCATCGATTCGCGATCGCTGAGGCGGGCCGCCGCTTCGGCGGTCATCAGCCCCTTCTCGACGGCCTTCATGCGCAGGCGGGCCGGGTCGATGCCGGCGCCGTCGTCGGTGATTTCGATGTTGACCTGGCCGCCCTCGTGGAAGGCGCGCAGGAGCAAGCGCCCTTCGGGGCTCTTGTCGTTGAGCACGCGATCGCGCGGGGACTCGATGCCGTGGTCGACGGAGTTGCGGACGATGTGCGTGAGGGGATCCTTGATCGCCTCGATGATCGTCTTGTCGAGCTCCGTTTCCGCGCCTTCCATCTGGATGGTGACCTGCTTGCCGCAGGTGACCGCGAGGTCGCGCACAACGCGCGGGAACTTGCTCCAGACATTGCCGATGGGCTGCATGCGCGTTTTCATCACGCCTTCCTGCAGCTCGGACGTGATGAGGTTGAGGCGCTGCGTGGTGCCGAGCAGGGTGCTGTCTGCCGTGGACGCGGTGCACTGCAGAATCTGATTGCGGGCGAGCACGAGTTCGCCCACGAGGTTCATGAGGCGGTCGAGCAGCGCGACATCGACGCGAATGCTGCCGTCGCTGACGTTACCGGTGCGTGCGTCCTGCTGCGTATCGAGGGCGTCCTTGACGGCCGCCGCGCTGGTGCTGCCGCGGGCGACGAGGATCTCGCCGACGCGTGGGGGGCTGCCGACGAGCTCCTGCTCGTGCATGGCGGCCGCGACATCGGCCAGACTGACCTCGCCGCTGTTCATGAGGATTTGTCCCAGTGGGGGCACGACGATCGGGGGCGCCTCGGGTGCCGACGCGGCGGGTGCCGGGCTCGGCTCCTCCGCGGCACGGTTCGAGGTGTCCGCGTCCGACGCGTGGTGGTCATCACTGTGGGCGCCCGGGCCGTCGGCGAGCCGGACCAGCGTCAGGATGAGTGCCGAATGATCGGTGTCGCCCTCTTTGCCGTGCTCTTCGATCTCGACCAGCATCGCGCGCAGCGCGTCGTTGAGGCGCAGCAGGGCGGAGGTGAGCTCGGGGGTCACGGCGATGGAGCCGTCGCGGACCTTGGAGAGCAGGTTTTCGCCCACGTGGGCGACCGATTCAAGGACGCCGAAGCCGAGAAAGCCGCAGGTGCCCTTGATGGTGTGGACGCAGCGGAAGACCCGACCGATGAGGTCCTTGGTCACTCCACTCTGTTCGAGCTCAACGAGATCGAGGTCTAGCTGATCGAGTCCCTCGTAACTTTCGACGAGGAACTCGTTGAGGATATCGTTGGCTTCATCAAGGTCCGACATGCTGCACCCACTCCGATGTTGCGTCACGTTCGGTGCGGAGGCGTCATCGCCTCGACAAGCTATCACCTTGTTAATTGTCGACTGGACGCCGCACAACTTGAGGGGTGTTCCGGTCGCCGGCGGGCGAATCGTAGGATTTCTCCCACATTGTCGGACGCCGGGGCTACTTGAAGCTCTGCACCAGGCTGGTAATGGTGAGACTCCACCCATCAACCAGTACGAACAGCAGCAACTTAAACGGCAGGGAGATCATGGCGGGGGGCAGCATGAACATACCCATGCTCATGAGCACCGAGGCCACGACCGCGTCGATAATGATGAACGGCAGGTAAATCGCGAAGCCGATCTGGAACGCGGTGCGCAGTTCGCTGGCCACGAAGGCCGACATCAGGACGTGCAGGGGCACGTCATCGACGGTGTCGGGCCGCGGCATGCGGCTCATCTCGACGAAGGTCTTGAGGTCGGCCTGCCGAGTCTGGCGTAACATGAACTCCCGCATGGGCTTGACGCCGGTCTTCATCATTTCGACCTGCGTCATTTTGCCGTCCAGCCACGGGGTGATGGCGTCGCGGTTGACCTGGGTCAGCGTGGGCGTCATCACGAAGCCGGTCAGCAGCAGCGCCATGCCCGCGAGCAGGTGTGCCGGTGGGGCACTTTGTGTCCCCATCGCCTGCTTCAGGAAGTGCAGTACGATCAGGATGCGGGTGAAGCCCGTCATCATGAGCAGCAGCGTAGGGAGCAGCGTCAGCAGCCCCATCATGACCACGATGCCCACGGTGCCGCTCAGGCGGAGGCCGCCGGCCTCGCCGTCGCCGCCCAGCTTCATGTCCATCTGGGGCATCATGCGCATGATGGCGTCATCGGTGCCGACAGGGGCCGGGGAGGCGGTGTTGGCCCGTCCGGTGGCGTCGCGCGCGGAATCGACGACCATCTGCGACATCGGGCGGCGGGACGCGGCGGCCTGTGCGGTGAGGGCGGCGCCGTTGTCGCGCGGGGGGGTGGCGACCGGGGTGCGGCCGAGCCGGGAATTCCGTTGGGCCCCGGGGGTCGTCGCGGCGGCGGCCTCGGCGGCCTTCTGGACGAGGTCGTTGGTGACGCGCGTGAGCGACGCCGGGAGTGCGAAATCGGGGGCGGCCGGGGCGGTGGGGGCGGGCAGGGCCGCCGGGCCGGCGGGTGCGCCGGCCAGTGCGGGGGCCGGCAGCGGGGCCGGGCTCGTGGCGGCTGCCGCCGGGGTGGCCGGCGCGGGCGCCGGCGGGCGCGGCGGTGCGGCCTGGGCGCGCAGCGACGAGGCGCCGGACAGGAGCAGCATGGCGGCCACCGTGGCGACGCGCGCGGCGCCTCCCAACGACAGGCCGAGCCGTGGGCGGAGATTGTGGTCGGCCGGTGCCGCCGCACGGGGCGCATAGGTCAGAACATCGCCGCGGCGCGTGGTGGCGGGCGCCGTGAGGAACCCCGGCACCTCGCATCGCTCCGTGGGGGAGAAGGGGAGGACCACCACGGGAGCCGCCGCCGGCGTGGCCATCGGAAGGGCGATCGGCAGAGCCGGCTCGGCGTCGTGCGTGGCGGCGACGGCGGCGACTGCGCCGGCCATGGCCTGCGTATCGAACGACCGCCGGAACATCGCGCCGAACTTGCCGGGGAGTGCCGCGCGGAGCTGTGCCGGGGAGAACGCGGCCGTGGCGGCGGCGCTGGACACCATCGGCACCGGCAGCGTGCTGGTGGCGATCACGCGCTGGCGATCGACTTCATCGAGTTCAAACAGCTGCCGTACCCCGCCGTCGCCGACCGACAGCGCCATGACGCGTTCGCCGACGCGCACCACCGCGAGCCCCGTTTTCGGGCCGAGCGGAATGCGCTGCACGACTTCGAGCGGCACGCGCGTCTTCGACGCGAGGGCGCCGGCACCGACGCGCTTGAGCGCCCAGAGACTGAGGGCTCCCAGTCCGAGCACGAACGCGAGGGCGGCGACGACACCGAGGGTAGCGATCAGCATGGGGAATCAGGCCGCGTTGGCGCTGCTGTTGGCGCTCGGATTGGCGAGCACCCGCGTG
The DNA here is from genome assembly GCA_031127095.1 of Gemmatimonadota bacterium. GTDB lineage: Bacteria > Gemmatimonadota > Gemmatimonadetes > Gemmatimonadales > Gemmatimonadaceae > Gemmatimonas. The sequence continues at coordinate 17,832 of JARIEX010000008.1, read as the reverse complement.
ATGCGCACGCCGAAGTGTTCGCCGAGCACCACCACTTCCCCTTCGGCGAAGCGACGGTCGCCGACGTAGATGTCGATCGGTTCGCCGGCCAGGCGATCGAGCTGGATCACCGAGCCGCGACCGAGCCGCAGGATCTCCTGCACGGTCATGGCGGTGCGTCCCAGTTCGATGGAGACAGGGAGGGTGAGATCCAGGAGCATGCCGATCGGCACCTCCGTGGTGCTCATCATCGTCTGCTCGAATTCGGTGAGCTGCGGCGCGCGGGCCGAGGCGGCCGGGGCTGCGGACTCGTCCATGAGCGACGAGATCGGCTGTCCAGCCGCCTTGGCTGCCTGCGCGCTCGCGACGAGGGCGTCGATTTCGGCGGGATTCATACTCAGGTCGTCCGTGAGTCGGGGGTCGTGGCGCTCGGTACCGCATCGAGAATGCGGACCGCGAGATGGCCGTTCACGCGGCCGGGATGGCCGATGAACCGTTCCTGCGTGCCGGCGCGCAGGATGATGCGCGCGTCGGTGGAGATGCCGGTGGGAAGGATGCTGCCTTCCGTGATCCCGGCGATGTCGCGCATGGAGAGCTGAAAGTCGGGGAGGCGCGCGGTGAGCGGCACCTTGGTGGCGCGGAGGGCGGCTTCGCTGCGCTGGCGCGTGGTCTCACGCTCCAGGTCGCTCGTGGTGAGCAACCCGGTGCGCTGCTGGCCATGCGACGTGAAGAACTTGTCGAGCACCGAGAACGGGAGGCAGATGAGCAGGAGGCTGCTCACGTTGCCGGTGGAGAACTCCACGTTCGCCACCAGCACCGGATCTTCGCGGTTGACGACCTGCAGGATTTCCGGCGACGACTCGAAGCCGGAGATGCTCAGGTCCATCGGGACGTGGTCCTGCCAGATCTCCTGCAGCAGCCCGGTCACCTTGTCGGCGACGGACCGGACGGCCATGCGCTCGATGGGGGTCAGGGTGCGCGTGAGCGCGTTGCCCGTGCCCTCGCCGCCGAACAGGCGCTCGATGATATAGGTGCTGAACTCGGGACCGACGTCGATGACGCCCTTTTGTCCCGTCCCGGCGATATCGAAAATGAACGACGAGCAGGGCATCGGCAGCGACAGCGTGAACTCGCCGAAGGAGAACTGCTCGACGCTCTGGAGGCGGACTTCCATCTGTCCGCGCACGCGTGAGATGAGCCACCCTTCGAGTCCCTTCACGAGGCGCTCGTACATCGCCTCGAGCGTCCGGAGACGCTCCTTGGAGACGCGCGCCGGGCGGCGGAAATCGTAGACCTGCACATCCATCGCCGCGGCGGAGAGCGGCGAGACGCGCGCGCCGCCGCCCAACAGGCGGTCGATGTCGTTCTGACTGAGAGTCTCGGAGGCCATCGTGTGGTCGGTGCGGCGTGACTTACTGAACGACGAACTGCGGGAAGTAGATGCGCTTCACGGACTTCTTGCCGAAGCGTTCATCCACCGCGGTACTGATTTCGGCCTTGAAACCTTCGCGGGCCGCCATATCGGTGAGCTGATCCACCGCCTTCGTCCCGAGGGTCGAGAGCACGATGTCGCGCAGCTCGGCGTCCCGTGCCTTGAAGCTTTCCACGGTCGTTGCCGAGCCGGCTTCAATGGCGACGGTCAGCAGCAGGTACCGCGACCCGCCGCTGCCGGCGGGATTGAGCACCATGTTGTCCAGGACGTGAATGGCGGCCTCAGCCGTGGCGCCCTCCGCCCCCGCGGCCCCTTCGGCCCCTTCGGCGCTGTGGTCGCCCTCGGCCGCGTGCGCGCTATCGGCCGCCACCGGCATCACCTTGCCCATTTTCTGGGCGACCATCGGCCCGAGGAACATCGCCCCCGCTCCTCCGCCGATGGCGAGGCCGACGGCCACCATGCCGATGAGCATGGGGAGCTTCGCCTTCGCGGGTGCTGCGCCTTCAGGTGCTGCGGGCTGTTCGTTGGCCATGGGTCGAGTAATCGGGACGGACGGAAAGGGACGGCTTCGGCCTCTCTAAAAGCAGGAGCGGTGCCAGACGGCTGGATGTTTCGAGAATGCTATCTAACGCTATTTCCTGTAACGGTTTACAGGGTTTCCATATATTAGAGTAAAACATACGCCGCGACGGCCGGCGCCGAATGTGTCCGGTCCTTTTTGCACCCCGCGGCACTTTCTGCCGCTCCGCACACGCCAAAGGCGGACGACGAGGGCCCGTGCGTGCCCCCATCCTCCGCCCTCTGACCCCCCGATTCCGGGGGGTCCAGCCTCGCCGGTTACCCGCTTAGCGCTTGATGCTCATGAGTTCCTGCAGCATTTCGTCGGACGTGGAGACCACCTTGCCGTTGGCCTGGAAGCCGCGCTGGGCCACGATCATGTTCGTGAATTCCTGCGCCAGATCGACGTTGGACATTTCCAGGGCACCGCTCGTGAGCTGCGACTGCGACCCTTCCAGGGCGAAGCCGAGGACGGCACCGCCGGAGTTGGCCGATTCCTGGTACATGTTGTCGCCGATACGGAGCATACCCGTGGGGTTGTTGAAGTCGGCGAGGACGATGCGGGCCAGCGACGACGTGGTGCCGTTCGTGAAGAAGCCCGTGATCAGCCCGAAGCGGTCGATGCTGAAGTTTTGCAGCGTACCGGCCGTGTAGCCGTTCTGGTCACGCAGCACCGCCGTGGAGGCCGTGGACGCGAACTGCGTCAGGCCGCTCACGCCGCCGTTGAGCTTCAGGTTGAGCTGCACCGGGTTGGCGCCCGGGACGCCGAAGTTGATGGCGGCCGAAATGTTGGTGTTCATGATGCCGGCCTGATCGAACGTGAACGTGCCGCTGTTCTCGCTGGCCGTGGCGGCGGTCGGGCTCATGAAGTAGGAGATCTTGATCTCCGAGCTCGACGGCATGGTGGAGGTGAAATTCACCGCCGGCGGCGGGCCGGCCGAGAAGCCGTAGTCGGCGGGCGTGGCATACTCCGTGCCCGACGCGCTGTACACCCGCACGTTGGCCGGCAGGATCTCGTAGCCGGCCGGCGGCGTCGGCAGCTCGATGTCCGACGGCGGCGAGTTGGCATCCGTCTGAAAGTTCTCGACCACACCCGAGGCGATCGGGTCGATCTGCCAATCCCACGAGTTCGGGCCCGTCTTCCACATCTGGATCTTGATGTCGCGCTTGGTGCCCTGGGAGTCGAACACGGCGATCTGCGATTCCGTCCACGACTTCTCGTTGATCGGCAGCGCACGCACCAGGGGATCCTGGAAGTCACCCTGGAACGCCGGGGCCGATGCATTCAGGTTGCCGGCGAGCACGGCTTCCGTGGTCGGCTTGGCCGATACCTTCTGGCCGAACGGGAGGCGGATGTCCTGAATACCGTCCTGCAGGATGCCGTTGTCGTACATGCGCCCCTGCACGATGAAGCCGTTGGCCGGCGACACCATCTGACCGTTCGCGTCCACCTGGAAGTTGCCGGCGCGCGTGTAGAAGCTCTGGTTGCCCTTGCGCACGACGAAGAACGAGTCACCCTGGATCGCGACGTCGGTGTTCAGGCCGGTCGACTCGAGATTGCCCTGATTGAAGATCTGGTCGATCGAGCCGATCTGCATGCCGAGGCCGATCTGTACCGGGTTGATACCACCCTGGTCTCCGGGCGGACGGCTCGCGCCCTGCAGCAGCTGCGCGAAGCCTTCCTTGAACGTCACGCGGCCAGCCTTGAAGGCCACCGTGTTTACGTTGGCGATGTTGTTACCGATCACGTCCATGCGCACCTGGTTGTTGCGCAGGCCGGAGACACCGGCAAAGAGAGAACGAAGCATCTGAAAAAATCCTCGAGGGTCAGGTCGCGATCAGCTGCGCACTTGGGTGAGCTGCGACATCGGGACGCTGAGCGCATCACCGATGATCAGGATGGGGTTGCCGCTTTCGTACCGCATACCGGTGATCCGTCCGGCGGTGTACGTCTTCGCTGCTTGCCACTGGCCGCCATCCGTTGCGACCTCGAACTTGTACGTGTACTTCCCGGGGGCGAGCGGCGGCGTCCAGCTGTAGTCACCCAGCTCGAACGCCATCTGTCCGCCCTTCACGTCGCCGACGCTCGCGGAGGAGATCGTCTGGCCCTTGTCGTTGATCATGCTGATGCGACCCGCGCCCTTCTGCGTGCCGCTGTCCACGACGACCGTGCCGTTCCCTGCCTTGTCCACGAACGTGGTGTTGCCGAGGGTCACGCCGATCTTGCCGACGGTCCCCATGGCCATTTGTCCTTCGATCAACTGCGCCAGATTGTCCGCGCGCTCGCTCTGCGAGGTTTCGAGCGCCTTGATGGCGTCGGCGGTTCCGCTCGCGGAGGCGGCTTGCGCCTCGAGCGACTTGTTCATCGTGATCAGCTGCTCGACGGTCGAGAACTGGGCGAGCTGCGCCGCCATGTCCTTGCCGTCCATCGGATTCAGGGGATCCTGATTTTTGAGCTGGGCGACGAGCATCTTGAGGAACTCGTCCTGCCCCATTCCCTTGGTGCTCTTGGTCAGGCTGGGCGCACCACTGGACGGCTCAGCCGGCCCGGTCGGTGCGGTTGCCTCGGTGGCGGCGTAGGCTGGTCTCGTCGAGGACGGATCGAACGCGCTCGCGACGTTCCGCGTGGCCGTGATCATTTCTGGGTTCCGTTGAAAAGGGTCTGCCAGTCGCGCTGGCTCGCCTGCTGGCGCTGCTGTTCCCGGTCAGCCTGCTCCTGCTGCTCGCGGCGGGCTTCCTGCTGCTTGTCCCACGCGCGGTCGGTCGCGCGTTCCCGCATCGACTGTCCCTGCGCGCCGTCGCCCGACATCGTCGGTGTGGTCCCGCCCATGCGCAGGGCGTCACGCTCTGAGCCGAGGCTACGCGAGGCGTCCGCCGACTCCGGCTTCGCGGTACCGCTGATGCGTACACTCTCGGCGTCGAGGCCATGACGGCTCAGCGACTCCTGCAGTTCGCCCGTGCGCAGTCTCATCCGTTCGGCGCTCGACGCGTCGGTCGAGATGAACGTGTCCACCACGTTGCCGCGCAGGTCCACGGTGATGCGGTCCTGTGTGCCGTTCGCGTTCTCGACGTTCAGCGTCATGCGGGAGAGCGGGCCGGCGGGGGCATCGGCGCGCATGGCCTGGATGTCCGAGACCCGCTGCGCCTGCTCACTGCCGGCTGTTCCGCCCACGGTGGACGCGCGTTCGGCGCCCGTGAGTGACGGCACGCCGCTGGCGGCGCCCTGCGTGGCACCGTAGGCCGACGTGTCGCCGGCCGCGTGGCGGGCATCGAGCCCGAGCTTACGCCCGTTGTTGAGTGGTTTGCCCTGCTCATCGCGTTCGCCGCGGCCGAAGGCGTTGCCGTTCGATTCACCGGAGCGCCCCGATGTGACCGTGGTCTGCGCGAGGGAGGCCGCCGCGCCGTCGCCTAGCGCGGGCGGTGCCGCGTTGGCGGCGTCGGCCACCCGCGCCACCTGCGCCACCCCGGCCACCTGTGCCACTGACGCCGCGGCCGCCGGCGTGGCCGATGCCGCTTGGCGTGTGAAAGCCGCATTGAGCGAGTCAACGGCCCGCGGCGCCGCACGGTCCATGGCGCGCGCGCCGTGTTCCGCCAATTCGAGGTGTCCCGGATCCTTCATGCCCAGCGTATGCAGCCCTTCTTCCTTGGCGATACGCTGCAGACGCGCGAAGCCCTGCGCGTTGTCCCAGGAGCCATCGACGACCACATCGACCGCCTCGCCGCGGGTGTGCGCGGAGTCGCGCGTCCACGTCACCACCTGACCGGGGCGCGTGCGCCCCTGTTCGAACAGGGCATCCTGCCGGGCCTGCGACCGGGCCGATTCCACGATGGTGACGTCGTGCCCGTACTCGCCCTTCATCCGCTCGATGACACGCTGCACCCGCGAGCGCAGTGCCGGTGCCACCGCGTCCAGATCCTTGACCGGCGAGGCCGGATCGGCCGCCGATCGCGCGTTGGCCGCCGCCAGTGCCGTGGCCGTGGCCATGGCATCCATCGCCGTCGCGGTCTGCCCCGCACCCGTATCGGCGATCTCAGCGCCGGCCGGGGTGCCGGCCTTGGACAACAGGGCGTCGAGCGCGGCCCGGGCATCCGCCCCGCGGACGTCGCCGACCGCCAAAAGCTGTTCCAGCGACGAGCCCCGTGCGGTGGCAATGCGCGACAGCACCGCGAGTGCATTGCGGTCCATGTCGGCATTCGGTTGGCCGCTGATCCGCTCGGCCGCACGGGCCAGCCCGGCCAACCCGTTCAGACCACGGGTCTTGGCGTACGTGGGCAGGTCGATGATGTCCGCCGCGGGCTCCCCGGTGCCGGCGTCGCTGGCGATCGTCGCGTTGAGCACGCCGTAGCGCAGCGCTTCGCTGGCGTCCTGCGCGGCGCGCTGCGCCACGCGGTCGGGTGAGCTGGTCGTGGCGGCCGCGCGGCCCGGCGGGTTGTGCTGCGGGATGATGCCCTGAGCCGCCTGCTGATCGAGGGCGGTGGTGTTGACGGCGTCGGTGGGCATCTCGCCGACCAGTTCGCCGGCGGCGTCGTCGAGCAGCTTGTCGATGATCGACACGCCCTCGGCGGGGAGCTGCTGCATGAGGTCGGCGCGCACCTGCGAACCGACACCGGAGAGCAGCGCCAGCACCGCAGAAAACTCGGCGCGCGAGACGCGACGTTTGTCGGTGCCCGCGGTGGTCTCGAGCTGGCGATCGCCCTCGGGGCTCGCGGTACGCACGGGGCGCTCGCTGCCACGCTCGATGCCACGCTCCACGGCGCGCTCAACGCGCGGCGCGGCGGCGGCTACGGCCTTCAGGATGTTCACAGCATCCCTCCCGGCGCCTTGCCGGTGCCGCGGCTGATGGCTGCGGCCCGCGAGGCAGAAAAGGTGGACAGGATGGCGGCCGCCTGGCGGTCGCTCATCATGCCGAGAATGGTTCGGACGTCGGTATCGGTCATCTGCTCAAGCACCTTCGCGGCGTCCTTGGCGGCCATCGCCGAGAAGATCTTGGCGAGGCGCTGCTCGGGGAGCGCCGTCTGCATGACGGCGTTACTGGCGTCTTTGACGGTGGCCGCGGCCGCCGTGGTGTTGGCCTTCGGGGTGACCGCCGGCGCTGCGGCGGCCGGCTTGGCGTCGGGCTTGGCCGCCGGTGTGGCGGCGGGCTTGGCGGCCGGCTTCGCCGGCGCGGCATGATCCGCCGCCGGCGCGGCGTCGTGGCGCGCGGCGTCGAGCGCGCGGATGCTGTCGGCCGGCGTCATCGGGGCGGCGGCTTCATGGTTTCCCGGCAGGTCCATACCGTGGCCCGTGCTGTCCGTGGCCGTGCTGTCATGCGCGGCCGGCGCACCATGCTCCCCTTCGGCAGCGGCGGAATCCGCCGGCGGATTGGCCTTGAGGCTGTCCGCGAGATGCGTGGAGTCGGCCACATACTTCGCCGCCGTCCGCATATACGAGTAGCCCGTCCCGCCACCGAGGCCGGCCAGGAGTCCAATCACGATCGGAATGATCAGCTGCTTCATGAATGCGAACCATCGATGGGGGTCTTACCGGTCGCGGCGTCGTCCGCCGCGTTCGACACACTCTTTCGCGAGAATTGGGCCAACGCGATTTCGTCCATCTGCACCCGGTCCTGCTGCGCCGCGTCGGCGCGGTAAGTCTCTGTGTGGCGGGCCTTTAGGCGATCAAGCACGCGCCGGTCGCGCGCCGCGTCCTCCAGCAGCCCCTGCGCTTTCTGCACGTCGGCATCGGCAAGCTTTGCCGCCTCGGCGGCCAAAATCACCCGGGCATCGAGCGAATCGAGCACGATGCCGAGCTGCTGCAGGTGCCCCACGCGCGGTGCCTCGTTGGCCGTTTTCTCGATGTGCGACTTGCTGTCGTCGCGCAGCGCTGCGAGCTCGTCCTTCGCGGCATGGGCGGCGTCGGACACGTCGCGGGCGCTCGCCAGCTCACGTGCCTTGGCCTTTTCATGCTGCTCGCGCAGCTCGAGGATGCGCTGCAGGCGGAACTTGAAGCTCACGGACGTCTCCGCACCGAGGTCTCAATGGCCTCGGCGATCTGCGCGAGGGCGCTGTAGGTGTCGCCGTAAAACGTGGTTTCGTCGGGCCGCTGCTGCAGGAACTCCAGCACCTTGTACCGATAGGCGATCGCCGCATCGACGTAGGGATCGCTCCCCTTCTGATAGGCGCCGACCATGATCAGGTCCTCTTTCTCGCGGTACGCTGCCTCGAGCCGCAGCATCGCGCTGCAGGCGCGCTTCTGGACGTCGTTGGTGATCGCATCCTTCACGCGACTCTTCGAGTCGAGGACGTCGATGGACGGAAAGTGGTTCTGCGAGGCCAGACGGCGCGTGAGCACGATGTGGCCGTCCAGAATCGAGCGCGAGGCGTCGGCGACCGGCTCGTTGAAGTCATCGCCGTCCACCAGCACGGTGTAGATGCCGGTGATCCCGCCATTCGTGCCGTTGCCGGCGCGCTCGAGCAGGCGCGGCAGGTTGGCGAACACCGAGGGCGGATACCCCTTCGTGGTGGGCGGCTCGCCGGTGGCGAGGCCGATTTCGCGCCAGGCCATCGCCACACGCGTGACCGAATCCACCATCAGCAGCACCTGCTTCCCCTGATCGCGAAAGTACTCCGCAATCGCCGTGGCCACGAGGGCACCGCGGGCGCGCACGAGTGCGGCCTGGTCGCCGGTGGCGACGATCACGACGGAGCGGGCGAGTCCTTCTTCGCCGAGGGAGTTCTCGATGAACTCGCGTACTTCGCGTCCGCGCTCGCCGAGCAGCGCGATCACGTTCACGTCGGCCTTCGCGTTGCGCGCGATCATGCCGAGCATGGTGGACTTGCCGACGCCGGAACCAGCGAAGATGCCGACGCGCTGTCCGCGGCCGATCGTGAGCAGGCCGTCGATCGCGCGCACCCCGGTTTCGAGCGGGCGCTCGATGGTGTCGCGGGTGAGCGGGTTGGGCGGCTCGGCCGACAGCGGCACGCGCTCGACGGTGTCGAGCTTGCCCTTGCCGTCGATGGGATGCCCCAGCCCGTTGAGCACGCGCCCGAGCAGTTCGGGGCCGACGTCCACGCCGAAGGTGCGCCCCAGCGACTGCACGCTCGCGCCCGCATGCAGACCGTCCATTTCTCCGAGCGGCATCAGCAGTACGCTGCGCTCGTTGAAGCCCACCACCTCGGCCAGTACCGAGTGGTCGCGCGAATGGCTGGTGATCCGGCACAGCGAGCCGAGACCCACGTCGAGGCCGGCGGCCTCGATGACGAGACCGACCACGCGGGTGACGCGGCCGTACGCACCAAAGCGCTCGGCGCTCTCGAACCGGTCGGTCATCGCCTCGAACATCGTGGCGAAGCCGTTGGCAAACGGCGTCGCGGAGAGCGCCGGCGTCATCATCATCATGCCTGAATGCCGCCAAGGTTGCGGTAGGCGCGCTCGAGGGCGGTATCGATCCGGCCGTCGAGAATGCGCTCGCGCCCTTCCATCAGGCACCCGCCACGCTGAATCGAGGCGTCAGAGATCCACCGGATCTCACGTGGGCCGTTCGCCTCGATCGGCGCGCGGCAGGCGGCCAGGTCGGTGGGGTTCAGGCGGACGGTGATTTCCTGATCGACCGGGTACTGGGCCAGCGCGCGCTCGACGATCTCCTGCACGAACGACGGATCGGTGGTCAGCTCACGCTGCACGATATGCCGCGCCACCATCACGGCCAGCGCCGCGATGTTCTCCTCGGCGTGGCCAACCCAGCGCGTTTCATTCTGCTGCAGCAGTTCGAGCGCTTCGCTGAGCGCTTGGACCGTCGTCGACACCTGCTCGTCGGCTTCCGCGCGGCCGGCACGCTCGCCGTCGGCGCGGCCGCGGCTATAGGCCGCGGCTTCAGCCCGCGCGCGCTCCGCGGCGAGACGTGCCTGCACCTCGGCCTCGACCTCGGTCGCGGGCCGCTCCGGCGTGGCCGACTCCGGCGGCGTGAACGCGCCGAAGTCAGCCGACATCGCAAATTCATCCAGGGACCACGCGGTGGCGCGCATCGGCCGCTCCTCAGACGATGACATCGTCGGACCCGGCGCTCAGCACGATCTCGCCGGTTTCCTCGAGGGCACGGACCTTCGAGACGATGTCGGTCTGCGCCGCTTCGACATCGCGCATCTTGACCGGTCCGAGGAACTCGATCTCTTCTTTGAGTCCGGCGACGGCACGCTGCGACATGGTCTGCATGATCTTGGCCTTGAGTTCCGGGCTCGCGGCCTTGAGGGCCAGAGCAAGTTGCTTGACGTCGACTTCGCGCAGCAGGCGCTGCAGCGACTTGTCGTCGAGCGAGGAGAGATCTTCGAAGACGAACATGAGGTTCTTGATCTGATCGCTGAGCTGCGTGTCCTTCTCCGCCACCAGGTCGAGCACCTCTTTTTCGAGCGAGGAGCTGACGAGGTTGAGGACGGCGGCCACGGCGGCCGGACCACCCACGCTGGACATCCCCTGCGAGAAGGCGAGATCCGCTTCACTGCCGATCGCGCGCTCCACGAGGGAGATCATTTCGGGGGAGACCTTTTCCATCTTGGCGATGCGGTACATCACATCGCCGCCCAGGGAGGGATCGAGTTCACGCAGGATGGCAGCCACATGGCCCGCATCCAGATGCGCCAGAATGAGGGCGATCGTCTGCGGGTGTTCGCCGCGCAACGTGTTGCCCAGCTGCTGCGGGTCGGCGCGACGCAGCCGGCCGAAGCGGTCGCTGTCAGCGAGCTGTCCCTGAATCCGCTTGAGGATTGCCTGCGCCTTGATCGCACCGAAAGCGGCTTCCAGTACGTCCTTTGCAAACTCCACGCCGCCGGCACTGAGCGAGTCCACGCCGAGCGTGAGCTCGAGCCATTCGGCGAGCACGGCATTCACGGTGGCGGGCGGCACGCGATCGAGCTGCGCCATTTCGAGCGCCACGATCTCGGCCTCTTCCGGGTGCAGCCCCGCCGTGATCTTGGCGGCGTGTTCGGTGCCGATCGCCATGCACACGATCGCCACTTTCTGGCGACCGGTGAGACGATCGGGAGCGTACCGGTCGGGCGACCCGCCGCGCGGGAGCGCTACCATGGCGGTGCTCACGAGCGGAGCCAGCCGCGCATCACGCGTACGGCGGCGTCGGGACGCTGATCCACGGTGGCCATGGCCTGTTCACGCTCGGGGGTGGTGGGCGGCGGCGGCAACTTCACCGGCCGCTTCGGTGCTTCGTCTTCTTCGTCATCGAAATTGCTCATGCCCGGCATCATCGCGGCCTGCATCTGCGCGCTCGCGGGAAGTTCCGGATAGTTCGGCGATGGCGACAGGGTATTCGGCGACGTGCCGGCGAGTTCCTTCGACTTCTTTGGCTTGAGTGCGCTGACGGTCACGAGCGCGATCACCAGCAGCACCAGCAGCGCCGCGATGGCCACCACCGGCTTCGGATTCGCCTGCAGCTTCGACACGATATCCTGCGGCGGCACGACGGTGTCGCGCGCAACCATCGGTGCCGGCATATCGAACGGCGCGCTGACCACCGAGATCATGTCGCCTCGCGTGGAGTCCACGCCGAGCGCGTTGCGCACGAGCGTCTCGATGCGTGCGATCTCCTCGGGCGTGCGTACCGTGATGATCGGCTCGGCCGGGGTCGTGGCGGTCGTGTCCAGCGCCGGCATCGTGACTTTGTCGGCCACGAGCACGGCCACCGTGAGCCGCTTCAGGTTGCCGATGGCGCCGCTGAAGCTCTCCACGCTCTTGGTGTTCTCGTACGATGTGGCCGTGGTGCTGTACCCGGCGCCCTGGGCCGGATTGCTCGGCGTCACTTCCGCCTTCTGCTCCGTGGCGAGCGCCTGACGCTCGGGGTCGACGGCCTGCACCGTGCGCTCGACCTTGTCGAAGTTGATCGACGCGGCCACCTGCACGCGGGCGTTGCCCGTCCCGACGAGGCTGGAGAGCAGCTTGTCGGCCTTCAGTTCCATGTACTGCTCGACTTCGCGCTGGACCTGCAGCTGGCGACTGGAGAGACCGGCCACCGAGCCTTCGTCTTCCATCGTGAGCGCCTGACCGCGCTCGTCGACGATCGTCACGTGGGCCGGGTCGAGCCCGCCCACCGAGTTGGCCACCATGCTCGCGATGCCATGCACCGTTTCCGCGCGCGGCGTTTCCCCGCCGGCCATCTTGAGCGTCACCGACGCCTTGGACGGACGCTCGTTCGACTTGAACACCTGGTCGTCTTCGAGCGCGAGATGCACTTGCACCATCTCGATGTTCTTCAGCTTGCCGATGGAGCGCTCGAGTTCCCCTTCGAGCGCGCGGCGGAAGTTGACCTTCTGCGTGAAGTCCGTCATGCCCCACGACGGCTTGTCGAACAGTTCGAGACCGGGCCGGCCACCGGCCGGCATGGCTTCGGCGGCGAGGTCTACGCGCGCACGCGCCAGATCAGCCGACGCGACCATGATGGTCGAGCCCGTGCGGTCGAGTTCGAAGGTGATGCCCGACTCGGTGAGCTTGTCGGTCATCGCCTTCACGTTTTCGACGGGGATGTCCGAATACAGCGGCACCATCGTCGGCTGCGTCGCCCACTGCGAGAGGCCGAACACGAGCGCCGTGGCAATGACGCCGACCGCGATGATCGCGATCTGGCGTCCGTTGCCGAGGCGGCCGAAGAGAGAATCCATCAGGGAGTTCATGAGATCGACCGGGGTCAGGACTGCATGGCGATGACGGACCGGTAGGCCTCAACGACCTTGTTCCGGAGTTCGATCATCATGTCGAGCGCGAGGCCCGCTTCTTCACCGGCGGCCATCACCTGATGCAGCTCGACGTTCTCACCGGCCGCGAAACGCTGCGTGAGGTCGCCCGCCCGCGCACCGGCGTCGGAGGCTTCGTTGAGCGCGCGCGTGAGCGTGTCGCCGAACGAGTTCTGTCCTTCGCCGAGCACCGGGACCTGCTTGCTCAGGGCGGTGTCGCGGGGCCCGAACTCGGGCATCGCGCGGGTGAGGAGATCGATACGATTCTGCATGATGGTCAGTCGGTGCGGGGATCGTGAATCAGGCGCGGACGTCGAGACGAATCCCGCGTGCCGCTGGCGGCACGGGGTGGGTGACATCCTTGATGCGGCTGTACGTCAGCGGGCCGAGCGCGGCGGTCTTCGCGAAGAAGTTGCGCTCGTCGTTCGTCAACACGCTCCACAGCGTCGGGTCCGTTCCCGCCGGTGCCTCGGCCGGGATGGTGCTCTGCGTGGCCTGGCCGGCGATCGGCGTCTGCGGCTTGAGGGCCGCCTGTGCGGCCGCGCGCGCATTCGTGGTGGCCTGCTGTGCACGATCGGCACCCTGCTGCGCGCCGTTCGTACGGGCCGCATCGGCGCGCGTGAGCGAGCCGGTGTTCGGGAGCAGCGGGGTGTTGGTGATGCCGTTGACGCTCATGTGAATCTCTGGTGTTCGGTTGACGCGGGTGCAGCGTGTGGGCCGTGGAGCAGCGGGTGTTCAGTCGGTCGGGTCGGGCGAATCGTGCTGCGGGTCGGGGATCGTGTGGTTCGGAGAGGAGGAGGAGGAAGAGTCACGCCGATCCCCGAACCCGCAGCGCTATGGGGATGTCATCAGATGTCGAGCGAGGCGCGGAGCATCGACTTGGCGGTCTGGAACACCGCCGCGTTGGCTTCGTAGATGCGCTTGGCATCCATGAGCTTCACGAGCTCCTGCGTGGTGTCGATGTCGGGGTAGCGTACGTAGCCCGCTTCGTTGGCGTCGGGGTGGCCGGGCTCGTACACGAGCCGTCCTTCTCCCTGGTCTTCGGCGATACCGGCCACGCGCACGCCGTATTCACCGCCGAGCGATCCGTTCACCCCGCCCGTTGTGGGCAGGACCGGGACTTCGATGGCGCGGCGGCTGTCTGTCGTGGCGATTTCGAAGGCGTTGCTGCCGAGTACGCTGTTGCTGGCGGCGGCCGTTCCCATCGCCGAGGCGAAGTTGTCGGTGTTATAGAGCGCGTTCTGCGAGGTGGCGGCTTCGAGCACCACGTCGCGGCGCTTGTACGGCGCGCCATCGGCGCCACGGGTCACGTCGGCGTTCGCGATGTTCTGCGCGATCGTTTCCATGCGCTGGCGCTGGGCGGAGATGCCGCTGGCGGCGATGCCCAGCGAGCGGAACATCGGGCGGATCATCTGCTGTCCCGGAATCGGGAGCAGGGCGGGGCGGCGCGTCGGGTCAATCGACATCAGCCGTTCCCTCCGCCCTTGATCGCCGTGCGCAGGCTGGCGTAGGTCTTTTCGAGCAGGCGGCTCGTGGCGAGAAAGCGGATCTGCTCATCGGCCAGCGCCGTCATTTCGTCTTCGAGGTTGACCGGATTCGCGTTGGCGACGGCCGTCCCGGCCTTGGCTTCCAGCGCGAACCCGTCGCCGTTCTGCACGGAGGCCTTCGAGACGCGATCCGCGATACCACGCGAGCGCTCGACACTGCGGTCGAGTGCTCCCTTGAGCGAGGTGGCTGAGGTGCTGCGATCAACGAGTCCGAAGAGCATCTGAGAATTCCCGGTGTGAATGGGCGAGCGTATCCACACCGGTAAAAAGCAATGGCCGGGCCACACGGGCCCGGCCATCGGAAACACATCGCGTATTGCGCGCTAACTCGTTGCTGTGGTGAGCTTTGAGTGGCGAGTGTAAGTCACGAGTCGGGAGTGTTTGCAGGCAAGGCCCGTGTGGTCAATCACGCCGATCGGGCAACTCTTGCCGGGTACGGTGCGGACCATAATTGCCGCCCACCACCGTGCCGACGACTATTCGTCGTCGGCGTCGGCGTCCTTGCCGGGGCCATTGAGCTTATTGCGGAGGGTGCGCACGCTGATGCCCAGCAGCTCCGCCGCCTTGGTCCGGTTATTATCGGCAGCCGCCAGCGCATGCTGAATCAGCACCCGCTCCGCATCGGCCACGTTGAGCGACGTGAGCGCGATCTGGCTGCCGCCCGTGCCGCCCCCTGCGGCGGCCCCGGCCGCAACCGCGCCAGCCCCGTGGCCGACGCCGGACGGTGACGTGGCAGGGCCCGACGCACCCGGCACGGGGATGACCCGCGGGCGGATGGATGGGGCGCCCAGCGAATGGGCCAGCCCGAAGCGCGTGCCTTCCAGGCAGTGCGCGTGGATCATCGGATCGGGGGTCAAAATGACCGCCCGTTCGATCACGTGCTGCAGTTCGCGGATGTTGCCGGGCCACGGATACTGCTGCATCGACTCCAGTGCGTCCGGCGAGAGGCCGTCGATCTTCTTGCCCAGTTCGGCCGCTGTCCGCATGGCGAAGCGCAGCGCCAGCACCGCGATATCTTCGGGGCGTTCGCGCAGGGGCGGAATCAGGACGGGGATCGTGGACAATCTATAGTACAAGTCCTGCCGGAACGTCCCCTGGTCGGCCTCGGCCGCCAGATCCCGGTTGGTCGTGGCCACGATGCGCACATCGACCTTGATGGGGGAGGTGCCGCCCACCCGCTCGAACTCCTGCTCCTGCAGCACGCGCAGCAGCTTCGCCTGAAGGTCGAGGCGCATTTCGGAGATTTCGTCCAGCAGCAGGGTGCCGCGGTTGGCCCGCTCGAACGCGCCTTCCACCCGCTTGATCGCACCGGTGAACGCGCCTTTCTCGTGACCAAACAACGCCGATTCCACCAGCCCTTCGGGGAGCGCGGCACAGTTGAGCTTGATGAACGGCTTGTCGCGACGCTCGCTCTGGTCGTGAATGGCGCGGGCGAACAGCTCCTTACCCGTGCCCGACTCCCCCTGCAGCAGCACCGTGGCCCGCGTGGGGGCGGCCATGGAGACCGTCTGAAGGATCCGACGGATCGCCGGCGAGTCGCCGATGATCTGCCGTTCGTTCCGGAACTGCATCACTTCCTTACGGAGCGTCTCGTTCTCGCGACGCAGCCGGACGAACTCGAGCGCCTGATCGACCGCCAGCTCGAGCTGCTGGGGGCGGACCGGTTTGGTGATGTAGTCGATCGCCCCGGCCTTGATCGACATGACCGCATGCTCGATGCTGGCGTGCCCCGTCAGCATGATCAGCGGGATGTCGTACCCCTCCCGGGCGAGCAACTGGATGAACTCCAGCCCGGAGAGCCCCGGCATACGGTAGTCGGAGATGATCAGGTCGATGCCGCCCCGCTCCAACACCTGCAGCGCCTCGGGGACGCTGCGCGCACCGACCGGCGTATGGCCGGCCTGCGCAAGGGAGTCCTCGAGGATCAGCCCGACGCTTGGCTCGTCATCGACGTACAGAATGGTGGCCATGACAGGGTGCGGCGGTGGGACAAAAGGACCGGCGAACGGCGTCAGTACACTGACCCGGCAAATTTAGCCGCTTTGATGAAAAAACGCTAAGATCGATCGGAATTCCGCCGCGCGTTGCTAAAGGACGGGCTGACCCGTCCGATACTGAGAGGAGTATGCCGGCACCGTGTTGCACCCTCTCAGGGTTGTGACGGTCTCCGAACCCCAGGTCCGATGCGCGTTACCAATTCGATCATCACCCGCAACAGCCAGACGCGCCTGCAGTCCCAACTGCAGGGGCTCGATCGCGTGCGCGACGACATTTCCTCCGGCGTCCGGATCCGGAAGATGTCCGACAACCCGACGAGTGGTGGCGAGCTGGTCCGTATCGGCAGTTCGATGCGCGCCCTCGCGCAGTTCCAGCGCAACGTCGATAACGGGATCGCCCGCGCCACAGCCGAGGAGAACGTCCTCAACCAGCTCACGAACACGCTCACGCGCGGCATCGAACTGGGGATCGGACAGGCCTCCGCCACCGGCAATGCCCAGTCGCGGCTGATTGTGAAGGCCGAGGTCGATCAGCTCATCAATTTTGCCGCCAATCTGGGTAACACCCGGCTCGGCGACGAGTATCTGTTCGGTGGGCATCGGGCGGGCGAAGCGCCGTTTGAGACCCCGCCGCCGGCCGTCGGCAGCTTTTCGCGTCTGCTCGTGGCGGGTACTCCGGTCAATCCGAGTGGCACGATCACGCTCGAGGTCGGTGACAACGCCTTCGTGACGCCGGCGCACAACGGCACCGAGGTGTTTCTCGACTCCGATGCGCTCGAGTCGCTGCGGGCGCTGTCTACGGCGCTGGGGAACAACGATCCGGTGGCCATTCAGGCAGCTGCCGACCGGATCACCACCGCGAACAACAGCGTGCAGTCGCTCATCGGCACGCAGGGCGCGCGCCTCAACGAGCTCGAGACCGCGACCGCCAACCTCGAGACGGTCGAGCTCAACCTCAAGATGTTCCGGGCCGACCTGCGCGACACCGAAATCGACAAGGCGATGGTGGAGCTGGTGGGCAAGCAGACGCTGTATCAGGCTGCGATGAGTGCCACGTCGCGCATCCTCGGCCTCAGCCTGGCCAACTACCTCTGACGTTGATGAGTCACGCCGTCATGGACCAGCAGGATCGTAGCACGCAGACGTACACCATTACCTCGCCGGCCGTCGGGACCATCGACGTGAGCGGCGATGCCATCATGCGGTTCAGCAGCCCGCTGTGGGGGTTCCCCGACCGCACCGAGTACGCGCTGCTCCCCGCTGCCCGTCAGGGGCTGTGGTGGCTGCTGTCGGTGCAGGAGCCGCACACCACGTTCGTGCTGGCCGATCCGTTCGTGGGACATCCCGACTACGCCATCGATCTGGGCGATGCCGAGCGGGAGGCGCTGCAGATCGCGCAGCCCACCGATGCGCTGGCGCTGGTGATGGTGGCGCTGCCGATGACGCCCTCGGAGCCGGTGACCGGCAACTTCCGCGCGCCGATCGTGTTCAACATCAGCCAGGGCGTGGCGCAGCAGGTGGTGAATCGCGATGAGCGTCATTCGCTGCGGGAACCGATGAATCTGGCGGCGTACCCGGCGACGGAGCACGGCGTCCGGCTGGTGTA
>JARIEX010000101.1 GCA_031127095.1 Gemmatimonadota bacterium | reverse complement strand
TGAAGCGGATGCGCTGGCCGATGTCGAGCCGCTGCAGCACCTCCTCCTTGTCGGAGATACGCAGGTTCATGTTCGTGGCCGCGAGATCGGCGAAGCGTCCGGGATCGGACACGTTCATCTTGAGGATCTGCGGCACTTCATTCGGGATCCGGTCGACCAGCTCGGCCAGCGTCTCCGCGGCGGCGACGGTCCGGGCCACGAGTTCGTCGAGTTCGACCAGATCAGCGGGGGATTCCTTCACGCCCTGGATCTGTGCGATCGCGAACGGTTCCACCTGATCGATCGCGTCAATCGTAATGCGGCGCAGTCCCTGCAGCGTGATCTGCACCGTGTCGCCGGGGAGATTGATCCGCTCGTGGACGCGCGCCGCCACACCCACGCGCCCCACGAAGGTGTGCGGGTCGATGGCATCATCACTGTCGCCCGAGGCCACCACGAGGGCCACCACGAGTCCCGACTCCTCGTGCGCCCTGAGCAGCGCGAGGTTTTCGGGCGCGCCCATTTGCACCGCGATCGTTCCCAACGGGTACACGATCGTGGAGCGCAGCGCCATCATGGGCAGCGTTGGGGGCAGCTCGGCGCGCAGGATTTCTTCCTTGCGCTGGCCGCGAGGCATCGGAATGGCCGGGAACCGCGGAGTCGATCGTGACACGAGACGGGCGGGTAGAGTGACCGCGTGAACGGACGAGTGCCGATCGAGGGTGCCCCGGCGGGCCGTTCATGCGTTGGACGCCGTTGAAGTTGCCTCCGAGCGGCCCTCCTGCGTCACCCCCCGCCAGAAACCGGTACCCGGCGGCCACCGGCGCGCGCCGGGACAGTTGTACGGGGTGTCTGGGTCCGTTAGCCTTTCTGGTCTATGTTTGACGAGCTCTCAGACAAACTCGGGAACGTCTTCGCGAAACTTCGCGGACGTGGCGTTCTGACCGAAGCCGACATCAAGGAAGGGCTGCGCGAGGTGCGCCGCGTCCTTCTCGAAGCCGACGTGAACTTCGCGCTTACCCGCGAATTCCTGGAACGGGTCGAGAAGAAGGCGGTGGGCGTCCTGCAGATCAAGACGATCCAGCCGGCTCAGCAGTTGGTGAAGATCGTCTACGACGAGCTCACCGCCATGCTGGGCGAGCGGCGCGAGGGGCTCAAGATGAGCACCGTGCCGCCCACGATTGTCATGATGGTGGGCTTGCAGGGGTCGGGCAAAACGACCACCGCCGGCAAGCTTGCCCGCAAGCTGATGCTCGAGAACCGCACCACGCGACTGGTAGCGGCCGACGTGTACCGCCCGGCGGCCATCGATCAGCTCGAGACGCTCGGCAAGGCGCTCAACGTGCCGGTGTACGCCGATCGCGGCACTAAGGACGTGGTCGCGATTGCGAAGGCCGGTATCGATCAGGGCGTCCGGGCGCGTGACCGCGTGGTGATCATCGACACCGCCGGCCGCCTGCAGATCGACGCCGACATGATGGACGAGCTCAAGCGGCTCAAAGCGGCGATCAAACCCGACGAAATTCTGTTCGTGGCCGACGGCATGACCGGTCAGGAGGCGGTGAAGATCGCGCAGGGCTTCGATGAAGCGCTGAACGTGACCGGCGTGATCCTCACCAAGCTCGATGGCGATGCGCGCGGCGGTGCGGCGCTGTCGATCTACGGCGTGCTCAAGAAGCCGATCAAGTACATCGGCGTGGGCGAGAAGCCCGATGCGCTCGAGGAGTTCCATCCGGAGCGCATGGCCGGCCGGATCCTGCAGATGGGCGACATCGTGTCGCTCGTGGAGAAGGCGCAGGAGACGTTCGATGCCACCGAAGCCAAGAAGCTCGAGAAGAAGGTCCGCAAGGAAGGCATGGACCTCGAGGACTTCCTCACGGCGATGCGTCAGATGCAGAAGCTCGGTCCACTCGAGAATCTGCTGAAGATGCTCCCCGGAGTGAACTCGAAAATGCTGAAGGACGTCAAGATGGACCCGAAGCGCATGAAGCACATCGAGGCCATCGTGTTGTCCATGACGCCGCAGGAGCGCAAGAAGCCGGAGATTCTGAACGGCTCACGTCGCGCCCGGATCGCGAAGGGGTGCGGTCGTCCGGTGAGCGAGGTGAACAAGCTGCTCGAACAGTTCCGCGAGATGCAGAAGATGATGAAGAAGATGGGCGGCGGCCCGGGCAGCGCCGGTGGCAAGGGGGGCGGTGGGATGCCCCGGATGCCATTCGGCGGCGGCGGGATGTTTGGAATGCGGTAACCGGAACGGCGAGCGTCAGCTCGCCGTTTCCGTGTTCGCCAGTTCGGTGTCGAGTCCGGGCCACGAGGCCAGGTTGTACACGACGAGCGTGCGCAGGTAGTGACGGCCGTCGTCGCCGTGCTGCGCGAGCACCGCGGCCGCGCCACGGGCCACACCGGCCGCGTCGGTGTACGGCGGCTCCAACTCCTCGGGGATCACACCGGCCTCGTGCTTCACGCCGGCGGCATCGAGGAAGGTGACCTGGATCTGCGGTTCGAGATCCACATACAGCAGCTGAAGCAGCTCGAGCTCATCCTGCGCCGACTGCGCGTTGAGGCGCACGAATTCCTTCGCGAGCTTGTCAACCGGCCACGACAGCAGGGTGGCCGCACGGAAGCCGCCGCCCTTGGCGGCGAGTCGCTGGGCATAGAGCGCCCGCGCGCCTTTGTGCTTGGCGAGCGCGGAGGTGACCAGCGAGAGACGCCGCTCGGGCGTCAGGGCACGATAGGGAGTAGGGGACTTGGCCATGCGTTGAACCTAGCGGGACGGCGCGCGCTTTTCCGAGGCCTCAGCCATCCGGGCGATCACCCGCATCGCGATCTCGTCGGCCAGGTTCTCGCCGGCCAGGATCGGCGCCGTGACGCGCCCGATCGGCGGCGGACCCGCCGCCACGCCAGACAGACGACGGTCGGCGAGATGGTCGGCGGCGTCCTGCGAGTCGATCCCGGTCGCGATTTCGTGCAGCAGGCCGTCCTTCAGATCGTACACCAGGCCATGCAACAACGGACGACGGCCGCGCGCCCACGCCTGCTGAATGATCGGCGTTTCCGACAGGTGATACAGCTGCTCGAGGACGTTCAGCTCAACCAGCCGGTCGAAGCGCGCCTGCGGATCGGGGATCGCATCGAGCTCCACCTTGTTCCAGCGCAGGACGTTGCGGATCGGGCCCAGCCAGTGATCCACCAGACCGTGCTGCTGGTCGGACATGGCGGCTTTCACACCACCGCAGCCGTAGTGCCCCGTGACCAGGATGTGCTTCACGTCGAGCACTTCGACGGCGTACTGCAGCACGCTCATCGCGTTGATGTCACTCGGCATCACGAGATTGGCGATGTTGCGATGCACGAACAGCTCGCCCGGCTTGGTGCCCGTGACCGAGTTGGCGGGCACGCGGCTGTCGGCGCACCCGATGTAGAGGAACAGCGGCTCCTGACGTTGTGCGCTTTCGCTGAAAAAGTCCGGGTCGCTCGCCTTGACGCGCTCGGCCCATTCGCGATTACCCTGCATGATGCGGCGGAATTCTTCCATGGGAAATCTCGGGCGTCAGGAGTGAAGGCGCGCATGCGCCGGCGTCAGTTCGGCTTCGGGGATGCCGACCAGCCGGTAATCGATGTCGCGTGACCGCGCGGTCTCGCGGAAGAGCAGCAGCACTTCGAGGGCGTCGTAGTCGAAGCGGGTGGTGCGCCGTCCGTCGATTTCCACCCGCGTGCCGGGCTGCAGCGCATTGAGTGCGCGGGCAATACTGGCCTTGCTGAGAAACGTCACCTGTTCCGGAAGCGTGTACCGCGTAAGCACCGCGCCGGGCGGGCTGATCCGGGACAGCACGGGGCTGCGCAGGTGTTCGACGATGATGAAGCCGATGCCAACCGCCAGGCCGACGCCGATGCCACGCAGGACGTCGGTGAAGACGATGGCCAGTACGGTCACCATGAACGGGATGAAGTGGCTGGTGCCCAGGCGCCACGCCGTGCCCCACAACGAGGGGGCCGCGAGGCGGTACCCGGTCACGAGCAGCACCGAGGCGATCGCGGCGAGCGGTGTCCGGTTGAGCACCACGCCGAACGAGAGCACGGCGATCAGCATCAACACGGCGTGCGTGATGACGGACAGCTTGGAGCGCGCGCCGGCATCGACATTGGCCGAGCTGCGGATCATCACACCCGCCACCGGGAGACCGCCGAGCAGACCGGCCACCACATTACCGGCCCCCTGCGCGAAGAGTTCGCGGTTGACCGGAGCGTTGCGGCGCTCGGGGTCGAGTTTCTTGGTGGCCTCGAGGCTGAGCAGTGACTCCAGACTCGCGACGAGGCCGATCACGAGCGCCAGCTGCCACACGGCGGGACTTGCGAGCGCACTCCAATCCGGTAGCGAAAACTGCCGCAGCATGTCGCCGTTGCTGATCGCCGGCAGCGACACGAGATGCGTGCCGCGGATGGCGAAGTCGGGGAGCAGCAGGCGCAGCGCTTCGTTGAACCCGACGCCGACCGCGACGGCCACCATGGGGGCGGGAAACAGTTTGGTGCGCGCAAACGGCGATCGCGGCCACCAGAACATCACGGCCACGCCGAGCAACGCGGCGATCATGGCGGCCGGCTGGATCTGCTGGAAGGCCTCGGACAGGGTCGTGAGCGTGGTGGCGCCGGAGGATTCCACGAAGGACATGTCGCCCTCGTAGTCGCCGTCATAGCCCACGGCGTGCGGCAGCTGCTTCAGGATCAGCGTGAGGCCGATCCCCGCCAGCATCCCCTTGATGACCGACGACGGCACGTAGTACGCCGCCACGCCCGCGCGCAGGGCCCCCAGCAGCAGTTGCAGGATCCCGGCCAGCACCACGGCGGGCAGAAACCGCTCGTACCCGCCGACCTGCTGAATCCCCAGCAGGACGACCGGGGTGAGGCCGGCGGCGGGTCCGCTCACCATCAGGGTGGAGCCGGAGAGTGCACCGACCACGAGCCCGCCGACCACGCCGGCGACGACGCCGGAGATGAGTGGCGCTCCCGACGCAACGGCGATGCCGAGGCAGAGCGGCAGCGCCACGAGGAACACCACGATCCCCGCCGGCACGTCATCGCGCCAAGTGGCGAACAGGGAGGGGCTCGTCCCACGGGCGCTGCCCCGACGATCCGCGGCCGCCGCAGGTGCATGGGTATTCATGACAACACGTCCGTGTGGGGCTTGAATCCAGCGATCATCGTTCGGCTATCGCGCTTCGCCGGAAAGTAACGGCAGCATCGTGCAGGGTGGGAGTCCAAACGGGCGACCGTCCCCTCGCCATCCCCGGGCAAGGTATGGCGGCGTCCGGCTGGTTCCGTGAGGCGTGTTCGGGCGGTAACCTCTTCGCATGCTCCCCCTCCCCCCGCCACTCCCCTCCTCATGTCTCTAGTCGCGCGTTCCCCGTGGCGCCTGTGCGCCGCCCTGTCCGCCTTGCTGCTGGCCGGCTGCGCCGCGCCGCCCGCGTACGACGTGGTGATCCGCGGCGGTACGATCTACGACGGCTCAGGGGGCGCACCCGTGACCGGTGATCTGGCCATTCTGGGCGACTCGATCGTGATGGTTGGTGTGGTGCCGGGTACGGGTCGCATGGAGGTAGACGCGACCGGGCTGGCAGTGGCGCCGGGGTTCATCAACATGCTGAGCTGGGCCACGGAGTCGCTGCTCGAAGACGGGCGCAGTCAGAGCGACATCCGGCAGGGCGTCACCCTCGAAGTCATGGGCGAAGGGACGTCCATGGGGCCGCTGTCCGATACGCTGCGCGCCGACATGCTGTCGGAGCAGGGGGACATCCGCTTCCCCATTACGTGGGAGACGCTGCGCGGCTATCAGGATTCGCTGGTCAAGCAGGGGATCAGCACGAACATCGCGTCGTTCGTGGGCGCGACGACGGTCCGGATCAATCACGTGGGGTGGGACGACCGGGCGCCCACGCCGGCCGAGCTCGCGGCCATGCAGGCCGAGGTGCGCACGGCGATGGAGGAAGGGGCGCTGGGGGTGGGCTCGTCGCTGATTTATGCCCCCGCGTTCTATGCCAAGACGCCGGAGCTCGTGGCGCTCATGAAGGCGGCCGCGCCCTACGGCGGCATGTACATCTCGCACATGCGCAGCGAGGGCGCCAAGCTGGAGGAAGCCGTCGAGGAGCTGATCACCATCGCGCGCGAGGCGGGTGTGCGTGCCGAGATCTATCACCTCAAGGCGGCCGGCGAATCGAACTGGCCAAAAATGGACAAGGTGCTCGCGCGCATCGAAGCGGCGCGCGCGGAGGGGCTCGCCATCACCGCCGACGTCTATCCGTACACCGCAGGGGCGACGGGGCTCGATGCCGCGATGCCGCCATGGGTGCAGGAAGGTGGATACGCGGCATGGGCGAAGCGTCTGCAGGATCCCGCCATCCGCGCGCGGGTCGCCCGCGAGATGCGTACGCCCACCGACCAGTGGGAGAGCTTGCTCCTCGCGGCCGGCTCCCCCGACCGCGTGGTGCTGGCGGGGTTCAAGGCCGACTCGCTGAAGCAATACACGGGCAAGACGCTGGCGGCCGTCGCCGCGCTGCGCGGGACGTCCCCCGAGGAGACGGCGATGGATCTCGTGGTGAAAGACGGCACGCGCGTGGGCACGATCTATTTCATCATCGACGAGGACAACATCGCGAAGCAGCTCCGGAAGCCGTGGGTGAGCGTGGGCTCCGACGCCGGCTCGCTCGCGCCCGAAGGCGCGTTCCTGAAAAGCAATCCGCATCCGCGCGCGTACGGCAGCTTCGCGCGTGTGCTGGGGAAGTACACGCGCGACGAGCAGGTCCTCACGCTGCAGGAGGCGGTGCGGCGCATGTCGGCGCTGCCCGCGGCCAATCTGCGCCTCGCGCGCCGCGGGACGCTCACGCCCGGCGCCTTTGCCGACGTCGTGCTCTTCGACCCCGCCGCCATCCGCGATAACGCCACCTTTGAACAGCCGCACCAGTATGCCACAGGAATGCGACACGTCTTCGTGAACGGCGTGCAGGTGCTGAAAGACGGCGAACATACCAACGCCACGCCGGGGCGCGTCGTCCTTGGCGCGGGAGCCATCCGATGACCACCCGGCGGGAATTCCTGGCCACCGCCGGGCTGACGGTCGCCGCCGCGGGTGCCGACACGCGCTTCGGGCTCAACGTTCGGGCCGGTCGCCCGGCGCACGCTCTCGTGATCCGTGGCGGCATGATCTTCGACGGCAGCGGTGGCGAGGGGCGGATCGCTGACCTCGCCATCAGTGCGGGGCGGATTGCCGAGATCGCGCCGCGCATCGCGGGCGCCGGTGAAGAGGAAATCGACGCGAAGGGGCTCGCGGTCACTCCCGGTTTCGTGGACGTACACTCGCACGGCGACGGGTCGTTGCTGGAGGATCCGCGCGCGGAGTCGGCGATCCGGCAGGGGATCACCACGCTCGTGGCCGGCGCCGACGGCAGTTCGCGGTTTCAGGGGGACGGCGCGAAGAGTTTCACCGCGTGGGCGCAGCAGATCGAGGCGGCGCGCCCCGGGGTGAACGTGGCGGCGATGATCGGGCTCGGCAGCGTGCGCGGCGCCGTCATCGGCGACGACGACGTGCCGGCCACCCCGGCGGCGCTGGCGCGTATGGTGCGCATGGTGGAGCAGGCGCTGGCGGAGGGCGCTTGTGGCGCGTCCACGGGGCTCGAGTATACGCCGGGGGCCTTCGCGCGCCCCGACGAGTTGATCGCGCTCTGCCGGCCGCTGGCGGCCCGACGGCTGCCGTACGCCACGCACATGCGCAACGAAGACGACCAGGTGCTCGACTCGATCGACGAGTCGATCGCGGTGGCCCGCGGAGCCGGCTGCCCGCTGCAGATCTCGCATCTGAAAATGCAGGGGACGCGCAACTGGCCCCGGTTGGATGCCGCGCTGGCGCGCATCGCGGCGGCGCGGGCGGCGGGGACGGACGTGCAGTTCGACGTGTACCCCTACGAGGCGTATTCCACGGGGCTGACCAACCTGTTTCCCGTGTGGAGCCGCGACGGCGGTACGCAGGCCTTTCTCGGGCGCCTGCGCGACACGACCGTCGCGCCGCGGATACGCACGGAGGCGCTGGCCAAGGTCGACCTGATCGGCGGCTGGGACAATGTGCAGATCTCGCGGGTGAGCGACGCGGTGGACCGTGACGCCGAAGGCAAGCGGCTGGGCGCCTACGCGAAGGCGAAGGGGCTCGATCCGTACGTCGCGGCCGTTGGACTGCTGGAGCGCAACCGCGGCGACGTGGGAATGCTGGGCTTCGCGATGAGCGAGGACACCATCGATCGCCTGCTCGCCCACGAGGTCAGCATGGTGTGCTCCGACGGCGGCGCCTTTGCCGTGGACGGCCCCACGCGGCGCGGCAGCCCGCACCCGCGTGGCGCGGGCACTTTCCCGCGGGTACTTGGCCACTATGTGCGCGAGCGTCGCGCGCTGTCGTTCGCAGCGGCCATCCGGAAGATGACCGCCGTGCCGGCGGCGCGGGTCCGGCTGGCTGATCGGGGACGCCTCGGCCCCGGCATGGCCGGCGACGTGGTCGTGCTCGATCCGGCGGCCATTGCGGATGTGGCCACCTTCGCCAACCCGTTCCAGTATCCGCGCGGGATCGCGGCCGTGGTGCTGAACGGGGTGATCGCGGTGCGCGACGGCAACCGCCCGTCGGCCACGGCCGGTCAGATACTCCGCCCCGGTTGAGCACGGTCTGTCGCCACCCCTCAACGTCTGCCGGTACCGGACGTAGCTTTTCGTCAGGTTCCGTTCCGCCCCCTCCCACGATTCCCTATCGATGATGCGCCGTACTCTCTTCCTCACGCTGTCGGCGGCTTGTGCCGCCCTCCCGCTGGAGGCCCAGTCCAAGCCGGCAGCGCCCCGCCCGGCGGCCGCCAAGGCGCCCACGGCGCCGATGATGGCGTCGGCCGATCCGGCCCTGTTCACTGGCCTCCGGTATCGCCAGGTGGGCCATTCGCGCGGCGGTCGTGTCACCTCGGTGACCGGCGTGCCCTCGCAGCCGAAGACGTTCTACGCCGGTGTCGCCAGCGGTGGCGTGATGCGCACCACCAACGGCGGCGAGTCGTGGGAATTCCTCACCGACAACAAGGTGCCGGTGGGGTCGATCGGTTCGATCGCGGTGGCGGAGTCCAATCCGAGCGTGATCTACGTGGGCACCGGCTCGGACGGCGTGCGCAGCAACGTGTCCACTGGCCGCGGCGTGTACAAGAGCGTCGATAACGGCGCCTCGTGGCAGTTTGCGGGACTGTACAACGTCGGCCAGATCGGCGCCGTGCGCGTTCATCCCACCAACCCGGACATCGTCTGGGTGGCGGCCTATGGCGACATCTTCAAGCCGAACACCGATCGCGGCATCTTCAAGACCACCGACGGCGGCAAGTCGTGGAAGAAGACGCTCTACGTGAGCGACAGCACGGGCGCGATGGATGTTGAACTGCAGCCCGGCAATCCGAACGTGGTGTACGCGTGGATGAATCGCATCGAGCGCAAGCCGTGGTCGATCATCTCGGGTTCACGCGAAGGCGGGTTCTACAAGAGCACCGACGGCGGCGACAGTTTCACCAAGATGGTGGGCGGCTTGCCGAACCAGATCACCGGTAAGGGGAACATCGCCGTGACGGCGGCCAACCCCAACCGGCTGTACGCGCTGGTGGAAGCGCTGCCGGGCGGCGGGTTGTATCGCTCCGATGATGCCGGCGCGAGCTGGGCGCTCATGAACAGCACGCCCGGGCTCATCACGCGTCCGTTCTACTACACGTCGCTCGGTGCCGATCCGTCGAACGCCGACGTGGTGTACGGCGGCGCCGAGACGTTCTACAAGAGCACCGACGGCGGCAAGACCGTCGCCCCGTTCCGCACGCCGCACGGCGACAATCACGACATCTGGATCAATCCCACGAACAGCAACACGATGGTGCAGTCGAACGACGGCGGCGCCAACGTGTCGTTCGACGGCGGCAAGACGTGGAGCTCGCAGGATGTGCAGCCGACGGCCGAGTTCTATGGCGTGTGGCTCGACAATCAGTTCCCGTACAAGCTGTACATGGCGCAGCAGGACAACAGCACGTACATCGTGCCCAGCAACAACGACCTGTTCAACATGAGCACGGTGCGCACGGGCCCGGGCTGTGAGACGGGACCGATCATTCCACACCCCAGCGACCGGAACCTCATCCACGGCAACTGCAAGGGGCAGTACGCGTTGATGAACGTCGAAGCCGGCGTGACGAAGAATTACTGGATCGGCGCGCAGTCGCTGTACGGCAATGATGGTGGTGATCTCGACTACCGCATGCAGCGCACGACGCCGATGGCGCTGTCGCCGCACGATCCGAAGGTGCTGTACTACGGGTCGCAGTTCCTGCACCGTACGCGCAACAACGGGGCGACGTGGGAAAAGATCTCCCCCGACCTCACATGGTTCCCGAAGTGCTGTCAGGGCGGCAGCGGCGAGCCGATCACGCGCGACGTGACCGGTGAAGAGTTCTACAGCACGCTGTATGCGATTACGGAATCGTCGCTCGAGAAGGGGGTGATCTGGACCGGCTCGAATGACGGCCCGTTCTCCGTCACGCGCGACGACGGCAAGACGTGGGCGCGGGTCACGCCGAAGGGGCTCGAAGACGGCGGCCGCGTGGCGTGGATCGACGCGTCGCCGCACCGCAAGGGATCGGCCTACTACGCGACCTACCGCTATCTGCTGGGCGACTACAAGCCGTACATCTACCTCACGAATGACTACGGCAAGACGTGGAAGCTGCTCACCGATGGCAAGAACGGGATTCCGGCTGACGCCCCCACGCGCGTGGTACGTGAAGACCCCGTGCGGGAAGGGCTGCTCTACGCCGGTACCGAGTTCGGGCTGTACATCTCGTTCGACAACGGTGGGCACTGGCAGCCGTTCAACCTGAACATGCCGCAGATCCCGATCAACGACATCAAGGTGCACCGCGGTGACTTGGTGATCGCGACGCAGGGACGTGCGGCGTGGATCCTCGACAACATTGCGGCCTTGCAGCAGGTCGGTCCCACCACGCAGACGGCGGCGTTCACGCTCTTCACGCCGCGTGACGGCTACCGGACGACGACCACGCCGCAGCTCCTCGGCCCCACGGTGGACTACTTCCTGGCCAGCGCGCCGGCGGACACCGTGCGCATCGAGATCCTCGATGCGGCGGGCAAGGTGGTGAATACGTACAAGAGCGGCATCGTGCCGCAGGCCCCCCGTCCGCGCTTCGGCGGCGGCGAGGATGATCCTGATGAGGCGATGATGGCGGGACGTGGCGCCCGCCCGGCGTTGGTGGCACCGACGGTGAACCTGGTCACCAAGAACGCCGGCATGAACCGCTTTGTGTGGGGCGCGCAGCACGCGAACGGGCTGGGCTCGCCGCCGGGGCAGTATGCGGCCCGGGTCACGGCGGGTGGTATCACGAAGACGGTCCCGCTTCGCCTGCGCATCGACCCGCGCCTGGCGGCCGATGGCACCACCGAAGCCGACCTGCAGGCGCAGTACGCGCACAACCTGAAGATGCGTGAGATGGTGGCCGACGTGAACGCGCTGCTGGCGCGGGTGCGCACGGCGGAAGCCAAGTACAAGGGCGCCACCGGCGCCGCGGCGGACACGGCCACCAAGGTGAAGGAAGTGAGCGAGATCGTGAACACGCAGCCCATCCGGTATGGGAAGCCGGGGCTGCAGGCACATATCACGTACCTCGCGGGCATGACGGCGCGCGCCGACCAGAAGGTCGGGCAGGACGCGTATGAACGCTTTACGTTCCTGCGGAAGGAACTGGAAGCCGCCAAGGCCAAGCTCGATCGCGCGATCGGGCCGGCCACCCGCATGTAATCGCGCGTCATGCTCGATGCGATTCGCAAGTTGATCGGAGACAGCGTGCCGGGGACCCCCGGCG
>JARIEX010000007.1 GCA_031127095.1 Gemmatimonadota bacterium | reverse complement strand
CATCCCGAACACGGTCGTTAAGCCAAGCAGCGCCGATGGTACTCCGGTCGAGAGACCGCGGGAGAGTAGGCCGATGCCGGCACCTTGTGAAGCCCCCGTCACCCATCCTCACGGATCCGGGTGGCGGGGGCTTCTGTGTTTGCCGCGGTGGCGTCGTCGCCGGCTGTCCGGGACGTCGCTCTGTATTCGCCAGATCGGGATCGGTACGTCGCGTTGGAACAACCTGCAGAGCGGGGGTACCGCCGGATACACGGCGCCGTGACATCCTGCCGGGACGAGTACTGCATCCCATCCCGCGGAGAGTTCCCATGCGCGTTTTCCCCAGCCCGTCCTCGGACGCTGCCCTGAAGATCCTCGAGATGCCGGTGGCTGATCGACCGCGTGAGCGGTTGAGGGCGCTAGGAGCCCACGCCTTGAGTTCCGCCGAACTGATCGCAACGGTCCTAGGATCCGGCGGCCGAGGATCCTCCGCCATTGCCTGCGCGCAACTCATGCTTGAGCAGGCCGGCGGATCGCTGGGTAGGCTCGGGTCCATGCCACTGGCGGCGCTGACGAGGGTCCGTGGTGTGGGACGGGCGCGCGCCACCGCGATTCACGCCGCGCTCGAACTCGGCCGTCGGATGGCGGGTGAGGCCAGGGAGGCCGGCGTGCCACTTCGTGGACCGCGCGATGTCGCGGCCGTCTTCGCCCCCCGCTTGCAGGAGGCTCCGGTCGAGGAGTTCCATGTGGCCATCCTTGACGCCCAGCATCGGTTGGAGCGCGATGTACTCATCACACGGGGCCTGTTGAATTCCTCGCTGGTACATCCGCGCGAAGTTTTTCGCGAGGCCATCGCGGAACGTGCGGCCGCCGTCATATTGGTACACAACCATCCGAGCGGCGATCCCACGCCGTCAGCGGAGGACCGGGCGGTGACCGAACAGTTGGTGGCCGCGGGGCGATTACTCGATATTCCGGTACACGACCACATTATCGTCGGCCGTGGGCGGTACGTCAGTTTTGCGGAGGCGGGGCTGTTGTGACTACGATCGCGTTGCACGAGATGATCCCCGGATTCGGGCCGAGTGCCGATTCGTCGTACGATCGGCTCGACCACGAGTTGCTCGTGCGCGCGTATCGCTTCTCCGAGGTCGCGCACGCCGGTCAGGTGCGCCACTCCGGGGAGCCGTATGTCTCCCACTGCGTCGAGGTGGCGCGTATCCTCGCCGACCTGCAGCTCGACACGATCACCGTCGCGAGCGGCCTCCTGCACGACATCGTCGAGGATACCGATATCACGGTGCAGGACGTCGAACGCGAGTTCGGTCCTGAGATTGCGCAGATCGTCGACGGGCTGACCAAGATCGCCAATCTGCCCCTCTCCTCCCGTGAAGAGCGTCAGGTTGAGAATTACCGGAAGCTCTTGCTCTCCATCGCCAAGGATGCCCGCGTCATCCTGATCAAGCTCGCCGATCGGCTGCACAATATGCGGACGCTCGATTGGTTGGCGCCCGACAAGCGCCGGCGGATTGCGCAGGAAACGCGTGACCTGTACGCCCCCCTCGCGCATCGGTTCGGTATGGCGAAGGTGCGGTGGGAGCTTGAGGATCTGTCGTTCAAGCATCTGGAGCCAGACGCCTACAAAAGTCTGGCCCGGCTGGTCGCGGCCAAGCGCACGGAGCGCGAACAGTTCATCGCCCAGCTGCGCGATCCGCTCGAAAAGCGGTTGTCTGATGCCGGGATCGTGGGCGTCGAGGTCACGGGACGCCCGAAGCATCTGTGGTCGATCTACAAGAAGATGCAGCAGCGCGATCGTCCCTACGAGGACATCTACGATTTGCTCGCCATCCGTGTGATCGTGCCCAATGTGCTCGAGTGCTATCATGCGCTTGGCGTGATCCACGACGGGTGGACACCGGTGCAGGAGCGCATCAAGGATTACATCGCGCAGCCGAAGTCCAACGGCTATCAGTCGCTGCACACGACCGTCTTTGGTCCGGGTCGGCAGCTGTTCGAAATCCAGATCCGCACGCGGGATATGCACCGCACGGCCGATTTTGGCATTGCCGCACATTGGCTGTACAAGGAGTCCACGCGCAATGCGGACGAGCTCGACAAGCAGCTCGCCTGGTTCCGGCAGGTGCTCGAACTGCAGCTCGATGCGGAGACGCCGGGTGAGTTCCTCGAATTCCTGAAGCTCGATCTGTATCAGGACGAAATCTTCGTGTTTACGCCCACCGGCGACGTGATTCAGTTGCCGAAGGGGGCCACACCGCTCGATTTCGCCTTCGCCGTGCACACGCAGGTCGGTGCGCACTGCGCCGGCGCGAAGGTCAATGGGCGGATCGCGCCCCTGTCGCGCGAGCTCAAGAATTCGGAGACGGTCGAGGTGTTGACGAATCCGAACGCCAAGCCGAGCCGGGACTGGCTCGCGCATGTGCGGACGGGGCGCGCGCGTCACAAGATCCGGCAGATGCTGCGGCTGGAAGAGCGCTCCTCAGCCATGCGGCTCGGCCGCGAGATCATTGAGCGCGAGTTACGCCGACGTCGCCTGCCGAAGATCGACGATGCCGGTCTGCAGCCGATTGCACGGCTCTTGAAGCTGAAGGATACCTCGCACCTGATCGCCTCCATCGGTGCCGGCGACATCCACGTGCTGCAGGTGCTGAAGGCGATTCATCCCGAACTCGAGACCGCCGAGGCCGTGGTCAAACCCACGACCTTTGAGCGCATCGTCGACCGGGTACGGGGGACTGGGAAGGGGATCCGTATCCAGGGAGCCGACGGCCTGCTGGTGCGCTACTCGCAGTGCTGCCAGCCGGTGCCCGGCGACAAGGTGGTCGGCTATGTAACGCGCGGGCGGGGCGTCAGCATCCACCGCGGGGATTGTCCCAATCTGCTGTTGCTGGCCCACGAGCCGGAGCGTCGGCTCGACATTGACTGGCACGAGATGGCCGGCGAGCGCTTCGTGGTCCGTCTCGCCATGGAGGGCACCGACCGACGCGGTCTGTATGCCGACGTGGCCGCCGCGGTGAGTGCCACCGGTACTGACATCAAGAGCCTCGAACTGAAGACCACGGACGGCAAAGTGACTGGGGCGGCCATGGTGGAGGTGGAGAACCTCGCCCACCTCGAGCGCATCATGAAGGCTGCCCGACGCGTCAAGGGAATCGCGGCCGTCTCGCGCCGTGAGAAAATCACCTCGGACGTGTAACACGGGCCTACTCCCGCGCGATGGTCGTGCCCGAAGAAAGACCGACGTTGGCTATATTACTGCCATGTCTGCTCCGTTTCGTCTTCAGAGTCCTTTCGAGCCAGCCGGCGATCAGCCGCGCGCCATCGCGGAACTCTCCGCCGGACTCGCGCGAGGCGACCGCTTTCAGACCTTGCTCGGTGTGACGGGCTCCGGCAAGACGATGACGATGGCCAACGTCATCGCGCAGTGGGGGCGTCCCACGCTGGTGCTGTCGCATAACAAAACGCTTGCGGCGCAGCTGTACGGCGAGCTCAAGTCATTCTTCCCGACGAATGCGGTCGAGTACTTCATCTCGTACTACGACTACTACCAGCCCGAGGCGTACGTCCCGTCGAGTGACACGTTCATTGAAAAGGACGCGAGCATCAACGAGGACATCGACCGGCTACGGCTGCGGGCGACCTCGTCGCTGATGGAGCGCGATGACGTCGTCATCGTGTCCACGGTATCCGCGATCTACGGTCTCGGTGATCCGGTGTCCTACCGCGAGCGGATGGTGGCGTTGTCGAAGGGACAGGAAATTGCGCGGGACGATATTCTGCGCGCCTTGGTCGGCATTCAGTATCTGCGCAACGACGTGGCGTTCGACCGCGGTACGTTCCGCGTGCGCGGCGATACCGTGGAGATCTATCCGGCCTATGAGGAGCAGGCCGTCCGTCTTGAATTGTGGGGTGACGAGATTGAGCGCATTTCCAAGATTGACCCGCTGACGGGCGAGACGATTTCGACGCTCGAACGGATGGCGATCTATCCGGCCAAGCACTTCATCACGAACCGGCCAACGATCGAGCGGGCGAGCGTCGCCATCCGCGAGGAACTCGCAGAGCGTCTCGCCGACCTGCGCACGCAGGGCAAGCTGCTGGAAGCGCAGCGGCTCGATCAGCGCACCAACTTCGACCTCGAAATGCTGGCGGAGATCGGCACCTGTGCAGGCATCGAGAACTACTCTCGGCACATCAGCGGCCGCCAGGCCGGCGAGCGTCCGGCCTGCCTGCTTGACTACTTCCCGGACGACTATCTGGTGGTCGTCGATGAGTCGCACGTGTCGCTGCCGCAGATCCGCGGGATGTACAACGGCGATCGTGCCCGGAAGCTGACACTGGTGGACTATGGATTCCGCCTGCCCAGCGCGCTCGACAACCGCCCGTTGGTGTTCGATGAGTTCATGCAGCTCGTGCCGCGTCTCGTGAACGTGTCCGCAACCCCCGGCGAACTCGAACTGCAGCTGTCCGAAGGCGTCGTGGTCGAACAAGTGATCCGTCCCACGGGGCTGCTCGATCCGGTGATCGAAATCCGAACGGTCAAGGGGCAGGTGGACGACCTCCTGCACGAAATCCGCCTCCGGGAGCGCAAGGGAGAACGCGTCCTCGTTACGACGCTCACCAAGCGCATGTCGGAGGATCTCACCGACTACCTGCAGCAGATGGGCGTGCGTGTCCGCTACATGCACTCCGACATCGACGCGATCGAGCGGATGGAAATCGTGCGTGGCCTCCGGCTGGGCGAATTCGATGTGCTGGTGGGGATCAACCTGCTGCGCGAAGGACTCGATATGCCCGAGGTTTCGCTCGTCGCGATTCTTGATGCGGACCAGGAAGGCTTCCTGCGCAGCGATCGCTCGCTCATTCAGACGATCGGGCGCGCCGCGCGACATCTGAACGGGATGGCGATCCTGTATGCGGATCGCATGACGGGATCGATGCAGCGGGCCATCGGCGAAACCGATCGCCGCCGGCAGATCCAGCGCGAACACAACGCGCTGCACGGGATCACGCCGCATGGTGTGCTCAAGAGCATCGACGACGTGCGGCTCATCACGCGGGTGGCGGATGCGCGGGCGCCGCACGACGAGGTCGCACCGGCGACGAAGCGAATCGGCGGCGAGGGCGCCGCGCGCTCGCGTGAGGATCTCCTGACCCTGGTCGGTGAGCTCGAGGTCGCGATGCGGGAGGCGGCGATCGCGCTGGACTTCGAGGCGGCGGCGCGTCTTCGCGACCAGCTCTTCGAGGTGCGCACCGCCCTTGGCGAGAAACCGGAGCAGGCCCGCGGCAATGCAGCGGCGGCCAAGCGTCCGCCGGGCAGCGCCCCCCTGCGGCGTATGGGCGGGAAACGTGGGCGCTGACTCCCTCGCCTACTTGCTGGGTCGCGGCGCACCGCGGGCACCGGATCGCACCGCGCTCGAGGTGTGGGGGCGTGCCCTGGGGGCCGTTCTTACACGACCGGTGGTGATCACACTCGAGGGGGACCTTGGCGCAGGGAAAACGACGCTCGTGCGCGCCATCTGCGAGGGCCTCGGCGTCGTGTCGGCCGATGCCGTGACAAGTCCGACCTACTCGCTGATTCAGCAGTATGAGGCTCCGCACGGGGGCGTGGTGCATGCCGACTTGTACCGGCTCCGGTCCGATGCCGAGTTGGCACTGCTGGGCTGGGACGAATTGGTCGACACCGCATCGGTGCTGTTGGTGGAGTGGCCAGACCGCGCGGTGAACACGTTGCCCCCGGAGACCATTCAGCTGCGCCTGGCGCATGATCCGGAGCACGCGGACCGCCGGCTCCTTCGTATTCACGCGCCGACACGTCGCTGACCGTGAACGGCGGGGCGACGACTGATCGACGCGGAGTTGGTCGAGGTGCGCAAGCATCCCCGCTGGTCGATGGATATCCTCGGGCGGGTCGCCGCATTCGAGGGGGTCGCCACCGACGCCCAACGGCGCGGATGTTCGCGGCGCGGCACTGGGGCAGCGCCGTCACCGACACTAAACTCTTTCCATGACCGCCCCCGTCCCCACCCACGGCACCGATCCCGGCCGGCCGTTCCTCGTCCTCGAGGCCTCGACCGGCTTCGGCTCCGTGGCACTGGTCGTCGCCGGGCAGTGCCTGGCGACGCGTCCTGTCGCCATGGGGGTCGGTCGCGACGACCAGTTGTTTCCCGCCGTGATCAGCATGCTCGCCGAGCTCGGCGTCGAGGTCGGCGGACTCGCGGGCATCGTGTGCGGATCAGGTCCCGGGAGTTTCACGTCGCTGCGGATTGCGGCGTCGATTGCCAAGGGATTCGCGCATGGGGGCGGCATCCCGCTCTTCGCCGTCTCGTCGCTGGTGCTGGCGGCGGCTGACGCGGTTGGGACCGTCCCGTCTGGCCCGTAT
This sequence comes from Gemmatimonadota bacterium, assembly GCA_031127095.1. Classification (GTDB taxonomy): domain Bacteria; phylum Gemmatimonadota; class Gemmatimonadetes; order Gemmatimonadales; family Gemmatimonadaceae; genus Gemmatimonas. Next base: position 42,919 of record JARIEX010000007.1, on the reverse strand, counting down.
CTGGTGCACAGCGACGCGCTGCGTGGGGAGCGATATGCCCAGCCGGTGTGGATAGGCGACGACGCGTTGGTGCGTGAGGTTGGTGCGCTCCAGCGCCTCACCGTAGCGCAACTCGATGGTTTCGCCGAGGCAGGTTCCCTGCTCGCCGTCGGGACGCTGCCCGCACATGATCGGGCGGTGCGCACGGTTCACCCAGCGGCCGCTCTGCTGGTGCGGGTGGCGGCGGTTTGCTGGGACACACCCGTCGCACTGGACGGGTGGGAACCCGCTTACGGGCGTCTGGCGGAAGCACAGGTGAAGTGGGAGGCTGCGCACGGGACGACGCTCTCGACGGCAGGGAGCGCATGACGCCGGCCGACGTCACGATCCGGCCGAGCGTCGCCGCCGACATCGCCGCAATGGCAGGCATCGAGTCCGCCGCGTTCAGCGATCCGTGGCCCATGTCGTCGTTTCGGGATTTGCTGGTGCACCCCTTCTCCCGGATGGCGACGGCGACTGATGCCGGGGGGGCCGTGATCGGGTACTGCATCATGCTGCAGGCGGCCGACGAGGCGGAGATCGTGAATATTGCGACCGTCCCGTGGCGGCAACGTCAGGGCATTGGCGCGCAGTTGTTGGATGACGCGCTCGGTGCCGCCGCCGGGGCGGGCGTCGTGGCGCTGTTTTTGGAGGTGCGTGAGTCGAATCGTGCGGCCCGTGGCTTGTACGCGTCCCGCGGATTTTTCGCCGTCGGCCGACGCCGCGGCTACTACCGGAATCCGATTGAGGACGCGCTCGTGCTTCGCCGGGACGTCACGGCGTCGGAATAACCCCGCCGGCGTTCTTCGGGTTTGGTTTGGTCAGACGTCCCTCCTAGCTTATCCGGCACAACCCATCACTACCGTACTTCGAGGAGGCATCGTGAGTCGCAGTCTGAATAAGGCCATTTTGATCGGCAATGTCGGGGGGGATCCCGAAATCCGCACCGTCGGCAGCGGGACGCGTGTTGCACAGTTCTCGCTGGCGACGAGCCGCAACTGGACTGACCAGAGCGGTGCGAAACAGGAGAAGACGGAGTGGCATCGGTGCGTCGTGTGGAACAGCGCCCGCGGGTCTGGGCTCGCCGACGTTGTCGAGAAGTACGTCAAAAAGGGCGAGAAGATCTACGTGGAAGGTGAAATCGAGTACCGCCAGTGGCAGGACAAGGACGGTCAGACCCGCTACACCACCGAGATCAAGGTGAAGGAACTGATGCTGCTCGGCGGTCGTCCCGGCGGTGGTGGTGAGGACATGGACGGACCTCCCCGTCGTGCGACGAGCTCGGCACGGCCGAAGTCGGCCGCGGCGCCGACGGCTGGAAAGGAGGAGTTCGGCGACTTTCCCGGCGCGTTGGAGGACGAGGACGACGATCTGCCGTTCTGATCGTTGGTGCAGTGGTTGGGCGCGCCGCCGGGGGACCCCGGCGGCGCGGGTATGACGGCGGAATCCGCCGGTGTGACATACGAGGCGTTACGCGCGCCCGTCGCAGGCGTCTGCGATGTAGGCACCTCGCTCGCGGCATCGCGCGCGGGACGAGTGCCGTCCCCGGTCCTGTCCGGGGGATGCATGCTTTTCACTGAGAGGCTCGCTCATGCGTGCTGCACATTCGGCGCCGTCGTTTACGGCCGTCGCGACGGATCGGGGCCCACAGCCCATGTTCAGATTCTTGATCACGATCCTTTCCACGATCGCGCTGCTGGTGGTTTGGCGGCCCGCGGTCGTGCATGGCCAGGAGGCTGATGGTCGCCTGCTGTTCGGCGCCGACTCGGCGCTCGCAGGCGGTCAGGACACCACCACCACCACTCACGTGGTGCGCGCCGGGGAAACGCTCTGGGGCATCGCCGCGCGGTACTACGGTGACGGGCATCAATGGCCAGCGCTGGCACGACGCAATCGCATTTCTGATACCGGGCCTGCTCCCCTGAAGGTGGGGATGTCGTTGATCGTACCGACGTCGCAGTCTGTGCGCGGGGCGAAGGCCGCCGTGGTCGCGGCCGCACCTGCTGACTCGACGGTCCCGGCGGTCGCCTTGGCGAAGGCGGGTGAAGGGACGCTGCCCGTTCCAGTGGCCGCCGGTCCCACTGGGTCGCTGGCCGCGCAAACGTCCGGCAAGCGCAACGCGGTGGCGGCTGGTGCCAGGAAGCGCGCGCCGGCCGCGGTGCCGAAGGTGGCGGTCGCCGTCGACACGGAAGCCGCCCAGCCCGATACCACGCGAGCCAATCTCCAGCCGCAGCGAGGGGGAGAGTTCATGACTGCGCGCGGTGGAACGCGCATCGGGCTCACCGACCCCGGCGCACAGGCCGCCGCGCGGAAGAGCAGCGAAGTCGAGACGGTGTTTCACCGAGACCTCCCGGACGCGGCCGAGGCCGAACGACGCACCCGCGCCGTCCTGCGCCCGAACACGCCGGCGCCGCGTCAGGCGGAGTTCGAAGCGGCGCCGTTCGTGGTCGCGGAGGGGGATTTCGCCGCCGGCGGGACCATCGGGCAGCGTGTCGGTTCTCCGCTCTCGTCGGAGCGCGGTGACCTTCAGCGCGCGATCAAGACTGATGAGGTCGAGGTTCGGGCGCCGGTCGGACGGCCGTACGCGGTCGGTCAGCGTCTTGTGGCGGTCACAACGGGCATCGTGCTCGACAAGATCCAGCGCCTCGTGATCCCGAGCGGTGTGCTTGAGGTCGTCCGGGTCGAGGCGGGCAAGCCCACGCTGGCCAGGGTGGCACGCCAGTCCGGGCGCATTGAGCAGGGGCAGCGCCTGATGCCGGCGGTTGGACTGACGGCGGTCTGGGCTGCCGGGATCCCGCTGGCACAGGCCGACGTGATCTCCACGATCCGTTGGGCGGACCCCCAGGAACTGCAACCGACGCTGAGCAGCTTTGTCCTCTTGGCGGCAGGGACGGCGCAGGGTGTGAAAGCCGGTGATGAATTCGGGATCTATCGGTCCGGCACCAAGGACCATCCGGAGTCCGATGCGATCGTTGCGCGGGCGCGGGTCGTGCGGAGCGAAACCGGCGGCAGCGCGGCCGTCATTACCAAGCAGTATGCGTCCGACATTCGCGTCGGTCTCACCGTTCGCCGGATTGCCCGGGCGCCCTGACGCGGCATGGGTCGGTTCGGGTCTCGACGGCCATTCGGCCGGTATCACAGCGTCAGCATGCGCCGAGGCCCCCGTGGGCGTCGGCGCGTGTGTACATTGGGACGTTCTGTGGCCCGACACACTGCAGGCCGGTGCGTGGGCGGCCGTGGGAAACTTCAATGAACTGAGGGCGTGAACGGCATGGCACAGAGAGTCCTGGTGACGGGCGGCGCGGGCTTCATCGGCTCGACGGTGGCGGACAGGTTCTTGGCCGAAGGGTGGGACGTGACGATCCTCGACGACTTGTCGAGCGGTCGCGAGGAAAACCTTCCGGCGTCCGCGCGCTTCGTGCGCGGCGACATCACCACGCCAGATGCTGCGGCACTGGTGCGCGACGGTCGCTTCGATGTCCTGTGTCACCTCGCCGCGCAGATCGATGTGCGCCGCAGCGTCCTCGACCCGGTGTACGATGCGACGCGCAACATCCTCGGCACGCTGAACCTTCTGGAAGCGGTGCGTGCCAGCGGGCACCCCACGCGGACGATCTTTTCATCGACGGGCGGCGCCCTGTACGGCGACTTCGATCCACCGCCGAGTGCGGAGTCGAACAGCAAGGATCCGGAGGCGCCCTACGGGATCGCCAAGCTGTCCGTCGAGTACTATCTCGCGTATTACGGTCGCGTCCACGGCTTGGACAATGTCGCGCTCCGGTATGGCAACGTGTATGGACCGCGTCAGGACCCGCATGGCGAAGCGGGAGTCGTCGCGATCTTCTGCAATCGGCTGCTCGATGGTCGGGCCTTGACGGTGTTCGGCGATGGTGCGCAGACGCGGGACTACGTGTTCTCGGGCGACGTGGCCAGGGCGAACTTTGCGGCGGCCACGGCGGCGCTTCCGGAGCGCGGCCGCCTCGATGCGCGCGCGTTCAACATCGGGACGTCAATCGAAACCTCGGTGAACACGTTGTCCGAGACGCTGCGCGAGGTGTCCGGTGCGACGTCGCCGATCGAATACGCGCCGGCGCGGGCCGGTGAGCTGGCCCGCTCGGCGCTCGACACACGCAAGGCGCAGGCGCTGCTGGGCTGGACGCCACAGGTCACGTTGCGCGACGGGCTCGCGCAGACGTTTCGCTACTTCGCCGACCGTCGCGCGCGTACGGAGACGCACCGGTGACGGCGGTTGCAGCACTTGTTCCTCTGCTGCAGCTCGCGGCGCGGGAGGCACCGTTGCCGGCGTCGATGCTGGGCATGTTGATCAACAGCGATCCGATCACCAAGAGTGTGCTCGTGCTGCTGGCCGTGCTCTCGCTGCTGTCGTGGTCGATCATGTATGCCAAGTGGCGGGGCTTTGCCGTGGCCGAAACAAACGGCCGTGCGTTCGTGGCGGACTTCGAGCGTGCGCGCGGCATGGACGACGCGATGCTGATCGCCCAACGGGCCAGGCCGAGCGCGTTCACCGCGGTCTTCGCGCGCGCGGTCTCGTTCCTGAACGACACGAAGCCCGCGCTGGGCGCGACCAACGATCGGACGGCACGCTTGTCTGGCTCGCAGGTTGAAGCGCTTCGCCTCGTGCTCGACGCCGAGGGGACGAAGGCCCGCGAGTCGCTTGGCCGGTACGTCCCGTGGCTTGCGACCGTGGGCAGCGTCAGTCCGCTCATCGGCCTCTTCGGCACGGTGCTCGGCGTGATCGAAGCCTTCGTGGGCATCGGCGAGAAAGGGTCCGGCAACATTCAGGCGGTGGCGCCCGGTATCGGCACCGCGCTGATGGCCACGGCCGCCGCGCTGGCGGTCGCAATCCCTGCGGCATTCGCGTACAACGTGTACGCGTCGCGCCTCAACCGCTTTGACGACGCGTTGGAAGGCTTCGGCTCCGAACTCATCGCACTGATGGTGCGCGAAGGGCGGATCTGAGCGTGCGTCGCGGTCGCCGTCGTGAGCGGACCGGCGTCAACGCCGAGATCAACGTCGTGTCGCTCATCGACGTCATGATGCTGCTCATGATCATTTTCATGCTCACCGCGCCGATCATGCAAGGCGGTGTGGACATCGCGCTGCCGTCGGCCGATGTGCGCCCACTCGAACCGAAGAGCGGGCTCGTCGTGACGGTCGATCGACGTGGCGCGATCTTCGTGGATGAGACGCCGCTGACGTTCGAGGAGTTTGCCGGGAGCGTCAAGGCGTTATCCGATCGAAAGGGCGGGGGCGGCGTGTATCTTCGCGCCGACGAGGGGGTGCCGTACGGTACCGTCGTCCGCATCGTGGCTGCCATGAAGGCCAAGGGTATCACCGACGTCGGACTCGTCGCCGATCCGGAACGCGCGCGGTGAGTGCAGCGCGACCGGGCGTGATGGCATCACCGATGGGCGGTGGGTTTCTCTTTTCGGTGGCGGTCCACGCGGGGATCGCGGCGGCGGCGCTTTGGTGGGGCACCCGCCCCGACGCCCCACGGCCCCCGGTGTACCGGGTCGAATTGGTGGGGGCGCCACCGGGACCACGGCAGGCCGGCGTGGTGACGGCGGCCGCGGAGCCGACGACCGCAGCGCCCGACATCGCGGGTGCCGAGCGGGTCGCGGAGGAGAAAGTGCTGCCGACACCGTCGAAGACGAAACCCGTGGTGCCGTCGCCGAAGGCGACGCCGTCGACCAGTCGCACGAAGCAGGCCGGCGCCAAGAGCGGCTCCGCGACAACGCGTGCGGCCGCCGCGCCAAAAGCCGGCGCGGGGGCCACGGGTGGCAAGGGGGCCGATGTCGCCAATCTGAAGATTGACGGGATCGAGTTTCCCTATCCCGGGTACCTCTCGAACATTGTGCGTCAGCTCACGATCAACTGGACACCGCGGCGCGTGTCGGCTGCGCTCGTGTCGGAGGTGAAATTCACCATCCGCCGCGACGGCTCGGTGATGGCGATCGAGGTGGTGAAGGGGTCGGGTGATCGCAGTTACGACCTGGACGCCATGGGAGCGATCGAGGCTGTCGGATCAACGCGAGGATTCGGACCGCTGCCGTCGGGATGGACGGACGACGTGCTCATCGTGTATTTCACTTTTGATTATGCCCTGCGACCGAACTGACCGTGTGCCCGTGACTGTATTCGCCGCCGCGCGCGCGCGTTCCGGCCGGACCGTCTGGCAAAGCACCGTCTTGCTCGCCGGAGCGTTGGCGATCGGTGTGCTGTCACCGACGATCGCGCGTGGGCAGGTCCCCGCGCCCGGCGTCAGCCTCAGCACGCGCTATGTCGCTGGTCAGAAGACCTCGCTGATCGTGCTGCCTGTCGCAGGGGCGGGTGGTGACTCCGTCGCCATCATCCTGTCCCGCGATTTTGACTACAGTGACCGGTTTACGGTGGTGTCTACGTCGAGTGCTCCTGCCGTGAACGGTCCACCGAATTATCTCCTGTTCGGAAAGATCGGGGTGGACGGGATCGTGCAGGCCCTGCTGCTGCCGTCCGGCTGGCTGCGGGTAACGCTGCACGATGTCCAGAAGCGGACGGTCCTGAGCAGCAAGGATTTCCCGCTGCCCGCGACGCCGCTCACGCCCTCGTGGCGACAGGCGGTGCACGGCGTGTCGGACGCGGTCGAGGAGTGGATTACCGGACAGCGAGGGATCGCACAGACGCGCATCGCGTTCACGCGCGGCGGTCGTGTGTGGACGGTGGACAGCGACCGTGCGAACGTGACGGCGGTGACACCGAGTGGCATGTCGCCGCAGTGGCTGCCGGGAGGGCGCGGGCTGGTCTACAGCGTGCTCGATGGGGTGCGGAATCCCATCATGTCGACCGATCTTGGCACCGGGGCGCTGCGCACCGTGGTGTCGGCCTCTGGGATTGAACACAGTTCGCCGGCGGTGGCTCCGGATGGGCGCACCGTGGTCTATGCCCGTGGATCAGAGAGTGGTACTGACCTGTACGCGCTGCCCATTGACGGTGGGGCGGCGCGCCGGATCACCGTGGGCCGTGGGCGAGCGAGTGCGCAGCCGACCTTCAGTCCCGACGGGCAACGCCTGGCGTTTATGTCCGACCGCTCCGGGCATCCGGAAGTGTATATTAGCGATCTGGATGGTACGAACCTCGAGCTGCTCACCGCGGCCTCGTTCGGCGATCGCGACTATCGTGCGGGGCCGGATTGGTCTCCCGATGGCCGGCTCGTCGCGTTTCAGTCGCGAAATGGCGGCACCTTCCAGATCATGACTATCAATCTGCGTGACCAGGCGGTGCGTCAGGTGACGAACGATGGCCGAAACGACGACCCGTCCTGGGCGCCCGATTCTCGGCACATCGTTTTCTCCTCGACGCGCGGCGGGACGCGCCAGCTGTGGATCGTAGATGTCGAAAGCGGGCGATCGCGCCAGCTGACCTTCGGGTCGGAAGCGCGGTTATCTGCGTGGTCCCCTCGTCTGTCGTCACCGTAACACCCCCTCCCACTCTACCCTCCGGAGTTTTTCGTCATGACGCGTGTGTCTCGTCTGGCCCTGATGATCGTCTCCACCTCGCTGGTTCTCGGTGCCTGCCGGAAGAAGCCGGAGCCGGCACCGCAGCCGTCCGCTCCACCGGCCGCCACCCCGGCGCCGACCCGTCCGGCCAGTGCCCCGCCGGCTGCCCGCGACACGATGGAAGAGTATCGGGCGAAGCTGGCCGCCACGCGTGCGCGGCTGCTGGAGACGATCTACTTCGAGTACGATGCGGACGAGCTGCGGGACGACGCGAAGACGAATCTGGATGCGAAGATCACCGTGCTCAATGCGAATCCGGGGGTGAAGGTGCGCATTGCCGGACACTGCGATGAACGCGGCAGCGACGAGTACAACATCGCGTTGGGTCGCCGTCGGGCCGAAGCCGCCAAGCGATACCTCACCGATCGTGGCGTCGATGCGTCGCGGATCGAGACGTCGTCGTTCGGCCGCGAGCGTCCGGCGGTGCAGGGGACGACCGAGGAAGCGTGGTCGCGCAATCGCCGGGATGAGTTCGAGATCGTCGCGGGCGGCGATCAGCTTCGCGCCCCGTGATGACGGCCGCCGCACTCGGATTCCGGCATTCGCTGCGCTCTCGGGTGTGGCGGCTCCTTCCCCTCGTGGTGCTGGTGGCCACGGGGGGGTGCTTTGCGACGCGTGGCGATGTACGCATCGTGCAGAACGATCTGGCGTCATTGCGGGTGGAGCTGCTCAAGAACCAGCTGGACCAGCGCGAGGCGCTGACCCAGACCATGCGGTTGCTCCAGGTCGCGAGTGATTCGCTCGCCAAGGTGAGCGCGCGCACGGTGAGTATCCAGGGAGACGTGCGCGGGGAGATGCGCGGCGTCCGTGAACAGATGCTGCAGGTGCAGACGCTGCTGGGGCAGAGCCAAGCTACGATCGCCCGGTTGCGTTCGGAGATCGAGTCGCGGGCGGCCGCCCCCGCCGCACCGCTGCCCGTTGGACCGGCGGTGCCGCCGCCGTCTGCCGCCGGAAAAGTGGTTCCGCCGGTCGCGGACAGCGCGGTCCCGTCGCGCGTCCCCGGACCGAATCAGTTGTACTCCGACGGCCGTGACCAGCTCACCCGGGGCGCCAGTGCCACGGCACGCATTTATTTTCAGGAGCTGCTCACGAACTATCCGTCGTCCGACTACGCGCCTGATGCGCAGTTCTGGATTGCCGAGTCGTTCGCTCGCGAGAAGAATCTGGCGGCGGCTGATGCGGCGTACGCGGCGGTGGTGAGCACGCACCCCACGTCGGCGAAGGCACCGACGGCGCTGTACAAGCGTGCCCAGGTGATGGTGCAGCAAGGCAACACGGTGCAGGCGCGCCAGCTGCTCGAGCAGGTGATCGCGCGCTATCCGCGCAGCGACGAGGCCGAGCTCGCGGCCGAACAACTCAAGACGCTGCGCTGACCGCGCGTTCAGGACGACCCCGCTGATGTCCAGCAGTAACCACGTTGAAATGCCGTTCCTCGATCACCTCGAGGAGCTGCGCTGGCGCTTGTTCCGGTGTGCCCTCGCCATCGCCCTTGGTGTGGGGGTGTCGTTCGCGCTGCTGTATACCAAACAGGTCGATATCATCGCGTTCCTGTCGCAGCCGATTCAGCCGTATCTGAAGCAGCCGCTCATGGTCACGCATGTCAGCGACCTGTTCGACATCGTGATGGACGCATCCATTACGCTGGGCTTGATCGCCGCATCACCGGTGCTGGTGTGGCAGGTCTGGGGATTCCTGTCGCCGGCGTTGTACGGGCATGAGAAGAAGGCGGTCATCCCAGCATTGATCGGTGCGGCCGTGCTGTTTCTCGCCGGTATGGCGCTCGCCTTCATGTACGTCCTGCCCGTCACGCTCGGCTTCTTCATGAGCTTCCAAAGCGGTTCCGTTGAGATCATGCAGACGGTCGATCAATACGTGAGCTTCGTGATCTCGATGTGTCTGGCCTTCGGCGCCATCTTCGAGCTGCCGATCGTGATCGCACTGTTGTCGGCCATGGGCATCGTGCAGCCGCAGTACCTGTCCAAGTTCCGGCGCCACGCGTTCCTCGGCTGCATCATCGCAGCGGCGCTGATCACCCCGGGCAGTGATCCGACCTCGCTGATTGCGTTGACGATCCCGTTGTACTTCCTGTACGAGGTCTCGATCACCGTGTCGAAGGTCATCAGTCGCCGACGCGAACGGCGGATCGCGTCCGAGGACGAGTGAGTCCACGCGTGGTGGGGGTCGGCCTCTGGCGTGCGGCAACGCGGCTCATCGCGGGGCTCTGCGTCGTGGCTGCGGTGCTGCCGTGGTCCCTGGCGGCCCAGCGGCCGCAGCCGCCGCGCCCTGCACCGCAGGGGAAGGGCGCACCTCGCCAAGGCAAAGACAGCATTGCGGCGTTGAGCAAGGAGCGCAGCGTGTTCAGCTGGACGCCACCCGATTCCCTCATGCGGGCGCTGCTGGATCGGGAAGGATACCGCAAGGTGCAGTATCAAGCGGACACGGTGTTCTTCAATGCCGGGTCACGCGCCTTGATTCTCAAGGGAAAGCCGTCGGCGGTGCAGCGCGACGAAACGATGATCATCGGGGACACGATCATCTACAACGATTCCACCAAGCGCGTCTTGGCCCTCGGCGATACGGTGTTGCTGCGTGATCCCCAGCAGCAGGACGCCGATGATCTCATTGCGCGTGGCAAGATCGAGTATGACCTCCAGGCGCGGGAGGGAGAGATGGGCGCCTTTTCGACGTCTGTCACGTCCGGCCAGCGGCTGTTCCTGAGCGCCGAGCGTGCGACGATCCTCTCCGACTCCGTCGTGAGCGGTCGGCACATCGTGTTCGCGAAAAACGGGTCGTTCAGCTACTGCGACCACGCCGAGCCGCATTTCCACTTCACCTCGCGCGACATGAAGTTCGTCTCGGAGAACGTGATGGTGGCGCGCCCGGGTGTGCTGTACATCGGCGAGGTGCCGGTGTTTTGGATCCCGTTCTTCTTTCAGGACGTGCGTAGTGGTCGTCGGAGCGGCATGCTCACGCCCAACTTCGGTATCGCTGAACTGTTCCGGAACAGCCCGTCGTACCGCCGGAGTATTTCGAACATCGGGTACTTTCTGGCGATCAGCGATTACATGAACGCGGAAGCGTCGTTCGACTGGCGTTCCGGCGCCAGGAGCACCGCATCGGATCCTGGATTTGTGCGCAGTAACGTCGAACTGCGGTACAAGTGGCTGGACCGGTTCATCAGCGGCGAGACGGCCGTGTCGTATCTCGCGCAGCGCAACGGCACGACGAACACGTCGATCACCTGGAATCACAGTCAGGATTTCTCGAGGCAGACGCGGCTCACCGCGCGGCTCAACTGGGTTCAGAATACCCAGATCCAGCGACAGACCACCATCAATCCGGTCGCCGCGAACGCTACGATCCGGTCGCAGTTGAACTACCAGACGAAGATCGGGCCCGCCCAGATCAGCGTTGGAGGCAGCCGCGTGCAGTATCCCGGGCGGACGCAGGTCGACATGGATTTCCCGTCGCTGAACGTCACGGCGGGTACGCTGGCTGGTGGCCCGTTCTCCTGGACGCCGTCGCTCCGGTTGAGCGTCACGGGACAAAGCAAGATCGATCAAGGGCTCCAATTCCCATTCGTTTACAACAGCCGGGCGGGCGGCGGCATCGACAGCTCGCGGTTCAGTGCGAGCCGCCGCAATATGCAGATCGGCTTCGAGACACCGATCAAGATCGGTGATTGGCAGTGGAACAACACGTTCACGATGACTGACAACTTCCGTGATTTTCCGGAACAACGTGAACTGATCGGTGTGCGTGATACGTCTGTGCGGTCCACACGTATCTACGCCAAGACGTTCGAGTCGAACATCGACTGGAACACGTCGTTCGGTCTGCCGCGGTTCTTTCAGGGCAGCTGGAACGTGTCGCCGTCGATCTCGGTGAACAACGTCGACAATGCATCGGGGTTGTTCGTGCGCACGGAGCGCAGTGGCGGCAAGTGGGTCCAGCAATCCAAACGGCTGAGCTATGCGCTTTCAGCCTCGCCGACGCTGTACGCCATGCTGCCCGGCATTGGCTCGGTCGCGAAATTCCGCCATGCCATCTCGCCCGGCGTGAGCTACAGCTATTCGCCAAACGCCAATGTGAGCGACGAGTATCTGCAGGCGCTGGGACGCACGCGCGTGGGGTATCTGTCGTCCCTGGCGCAGAACCGCGTGTCGCTGAGTCTGGCCACCAATTTGGAAGCGAAGCTGAAGTCCGACGCGGATTCGACACCGGAGTCGGGGAAGAAGATCAAGCTGCTCTCCATGAACTTCTCGTCGCTGTCGTATGACTTCATCCGGGCTGATTCGACCGGAAACGGGTTCACCGACAAGATGTTCACGGTGTCTGGTCGCACGGACCTGCTACCCGGTCTCGATTTCCGGACGTCCTACGATCTCTTTCAGGGCGATCCCGCGTCCGACACGGCTACGTTCAGCCCGTACCGCACCGATTTCGGCGTCACTTTCTCGCTGAATGGGCAGTCAGGGCTGGTGGCACTGTTCGGTCGCTTGCTCGGCATGTCCACCGCGCTCGAGGCGATTGACAGCACCAATGCGCCGCGCAACGTGGCCGACCAGAATGTGAACCAGCAGAGCCGCCAGATGAACGCCGCCGGCGGTGGCAACATGCGCGGCATGCAGATGTCGCTGCCGTCAGGTGGTGGCTGGAATCTCAATCTACAGTACAATGCCGCGCGCCAGCGCCGGCCGCGCGGCGGTACGCAGATCGTGAACGATCCGGCCTCCCTGTGCGAACCACAGCGGGCACTCGGCGTGTTCGTATACGATCAATGCGTGCAGAATGCACAGAATGCACAGGCGACGGGACTGACCTCCGGGCAGAGCGCGATCGGAGCGCCCGTATTCATTCAGCCGGCCACGCAGAACGTCACCGCCACGATGTCGTTCGACATCACGCGGAACTGGTCGGCGCAGTGGAGCACGCAGTACGACGTCGAGCGGGCAAGTTTTGCGAGCCAGCAGCTTGGTCTGCAACGCGAACTGCATGACTGGAACGCGGTGTTCTCGTTTTCGCAGACGCCGAGTGGCAGTTTCGCGTTCAACTTTTTCATTGCCCTGAAAGCGCAACCCGAGCTCAAGTTCAACTACGATCGGCAGACCTACCGGTCTTCCAGTGGATTCTGATCCGCGGGTGCGCCCGCCAGGAGGAGGAACGATGTTGCCGCTGGATGGGCGTTCGCTGCAGATCGACGATGTGCTCGCCGTGGCGGAGGGGCATCGCGTGGTGGGCTTGGCCCCCGAGGCGCGGGCCCGGATGCAGGTGACCCGCGATGTAGTCGATCGGGCGGTCGCGCTGGAAGCGCCGGTGTACGGGGTGAACACCGGCTTCGGCAAGCTGTCGGAAGTCACCATCGCGCCGCACCAGCTCGCGGCGCTGCAGCGGAATCTGGTGCGCAGCCACGCCGCCGGTGTCGGCGACCCGCTGCCCGAACGGGAAGTGCGCGCCATGATGCTGTTGCGCGCCAATGTGCTGGCCACGGCGTATGCCGGTGCCCGTCCGCTGGTGGTCGATGCGCTGATCGCGATGCTGAACGCGGGTGTGTGGCCGGTGGTCCCGGAGCAGGGCAGTGTCGGCGCGAGCGGTGATCTGGCGCCATTGGCGCATCTCGCGCTGACGCTCATCGGCGAGGGGACCGCCCGGTTTCAGGGGCGGGAGGCACCGTCGCTCGAGCTGCTGCATGCGGCCGGTCTGGGCGCCGTCACGCTCGAAGCGAAGGAAGGCTTGGCGCTCATAAACGGCACCCAAGCGCACACGGCGGTGGCGACACTGGCCTGCGCGGAACTGACCCGTCTCTGGCGCGCGGCGCACGTGGCCACGGCCATGAGCCTCGAGGCGTTGCTTGGCACCCCGGATGCCTTTGACGCGCGTATTCAGGAGGCCCGGGGGCAGACCGGGCAGAGCGAGTCGGCGGCGATCCTGCGGCAGTTGCTCTCCGGCAGCGAGATCCGCGAGTCGCACCGTCACGGCGACCCTCGTGTGCAGGACGCGTACGCGTTGCGCTGCGTGCCACAGGTGCATGGGCCGGCGCTCGATGCGTTGCGCTTCGCGCGAGGCATCATTTCGCGCGAACTGAATGCCGCCACGGATAATCCGCTGGTGATGGAGACCGGCGAGTTGCTGAGCGGCGGTAATTTTCACGGACAGGCGGTGGCCATGGCGAGTGATCTGTTGGCCATCATCTGCGCGAATCTGGCCGTGATCAGCGAGCGTCGGACCGACCGGCTGGTGCATCCGGATTTTAATCAGGGACTGCCGCCATTCCTCGCCGGTTCACCGGGGCTCGAATCCGGCCATATGATGTCGCAGGTGACGGCCGCCGCGCTGGCCAGCGAATGCAAGTCACTCGCACACCCCGCCAGCGTGGACTCGATCCCCACGGATGGGAACAAGGAAGATGTGGTTCCGATGGCGATGGGGGCGGCCACCAAGCTGCGACGGACGGTGCGCAACCTTCGTCACGTGCTGGCCATCGAATTGATCGCTGCGGCCGAGGCGCTGGAGTACCGACGGCCGCTGCGCAGCAGTACGTCGGTCGAGCAGGCGCACGCCATCATCCGTCAATATGTCGCGCGGTCGGAGGGCGATCGCCCGCCTGCGCCGGATATCACCCGACTCGCGGACGCCCTGGCGGCCGGTGCACTCGATGTGATCACGGAGGAGTTTTCCCTATGAGAAACGCCATGCAATCAGAACCGGAAGGGCACACGCTCCGCGGTCCTCGGCCGGTGCGTGCCCCACGGGGCGCGGTCATGCAGTGCCGGGGCTGGGAGCAGGAAGCGGCGCTTCGTATGCTGATGAACAACCTGGACCCCGATGTCGCTGAGCGTCCGGATGATCTCGTCGTGTACGGCGGCACCGGGCGCGCCGCGCGGTCGTGGGACGCGTTCGACGCGATCGTCCGGGCGCTCCGCACGCTGGCCGACGACGAGACGCTGCTGGTGCAGAGTGGGAAACCGGTGGCCGTGTTTCGCACCCATGAGGATGCCCCCCGCGTGCTGATCGCCAACGGTAACTTGGTCGGTCGGTGGGCGAACTGGGATGAGTTCCGTCGTCTCGAGCGGGCCGGACTGACGATGTACGGGCAGATGACGGCTGGCTCGTGGATCTACATCGGCTCACAAGGCATTGTGCAGGGGACCTACGAGACATTCGGTGCGGTGGCCACGCGTCACTTCGGCGGCACGCTCGAAGGTCGGCTCGTCGTCACGGCCGGATTGGGCGGTATGGGCGGCGCGCAGCCACTCGCCGCGACCATGCACGGCGCGGCCGTCTTGGGTATCGACGTCGATGCCGCGCGCATCGCGAAGCGGATCGAGACGCGGTACTGCGATCGGATGACGACCTTCCTCGATGAGGCACTCGTGTGGCTCGCCGAGGCGCAAGCCGCACGGGTGGGGCTGTCGGTGGGGCTGGTGGGCAATGCCGCGCTGGTGTTGCCGGAGCTGGTGCGCCGCGGCGTGCAGCCGGATGTGGTCACCGATCAGACCAGTGCGCACGACATGCTCGTGGGATACGTCCCGGCCGGCATGTCGCTGCAGGAGGCCGATCTCCTGCGGGCCGAGGATCCTACGGCGTATATCGCGCGGGCCACGCAGTCCGTCGTCGAGCATGTCCGTGCCATGCGCACGTTGCAGGATCGCGGTGCCGTCACGTTCGACTACGGGAATAACATCCGCACGGTTGCCTTCGACGCGGGTATCGATGATGCGTTCCGCATCCCCGGGTTCGTGCCGGAGTACATCCGTCCACTCTTCTGCGAGGGGAAAGGCCCGTTCCGGTGGGTGGCGCTGTCGGGTGATCCGGCGGACATCGCACGCACCGACGACCTCGTGCTCGAGATGTTTCCGGACGACCAGCAGCTGCGCCGGTGGATCACCCTCGCGCGCGAGCGCATTGCCTTTCAGGGGTTGCCGGCGCGGATTTGCTGGCTGGGGCAGGGGGATCGGGCACGGTTCGCGTTGGCGCTGAACGATCTGGTGGCACGCGGCGAGGTCTCAGCGCCAATCGTCATCGGGCGCGACCATCTGGATACCGGCAGCGTCGCCTCGCCCTTCCGCGAGACGGAAGCGATGCGCGACGGATCGGATGCAATCGCTGACTGGGCGATTCTCAATGCCCTCCTGAATGTGGCCAGTGGTGCGTCCTGGGTGTCGTTCCATCACGGCGGTGGTGTCGGCATCGGCAACTCGCTGCACGCCGGACAGGTGATCGTGGCGGATGGCAGTGCGCGCATGCACCGGCGGCTGACGCGTGTGCTGACCAATGATCCCGGGATCGGGGTGGCGCGTCACGCGGATGCGGGGTACGACATCGCCCTGGCCACCGCGGCGCGTGAAGGCATCCAGCTGCCCATGTTGGGCGGCTAATGCTGTCCAGCCGCTATCGCCCGTGGCACGTGCCGATCTTTCTGGGCAAATACGCATGGCTGAGGATGCGCGATCGCCCGGTGCTGCTCAATTTCGAAGTCACGATGCGCTGCAATGCGCGCTGCGGCTTCTGCGATTACTGGAAGACGCCGGCGGACGCCCGGCTGGGTGAGCTGAACGATTTCGCTGAGATCGCTCGGCGCTTCTCGCCCATGCTCGTCACGTTCACCGGCGGCGAGCCCACCCTGCGCCGTGATCTCGAGGAGATCGTCGCGTCCGTCCGCAAGGCGGTCCGGTACACCTACGTGCAGCTGATTACGCACGGTGCCCTGTTGTCGCTCGAGCGTGCCACGTCGCTGTGGAATGCCGGGGTGGATCAGTTCAATATTTCGCTGGACTACCTCGATGAACGGCACGACGTCGCGCGCGGGATTCCCGGGTTGTCGCAGAAAATTCTCGATCTCGTGCCGCGTATGCGCGGCGCCGGCATCGGCAGCGTGCGCTTCAACACCGTCATCAAGAACGACAATCTCGACCAGCTCATGCCGATCGTCGAGCGCGCGGCGGCACTCGGAGGCGGCGTGAACTTTTCCTTGTACACCGACTTCAAGAACGGCAACGGGGAGCACCTGCTGGGCGCCGCGCAGCAGCGTCAGCTGGAGGCCGTCGTGCAGGAACTGCTGGCGTACAAGCAGCGCAAGCGCGGCATCATCACCAACTCCGACTACTACCTCGAGCAGATTCCGCGCTATGTGCGCGGCGAGATGACGGAGCCGTGCCGGAGCGGATCGACGACGATCCACATCGATCCGCAGGGTATGGTGCGGCGGTGCCCGGACTTCAAGCCGGACGGCCGCTGGCAGGACTACGCCGGGTATGCGCCGATTGACTGCAACGCCTGCTACTACGCGTGCCGCGGTGAGGCGCAGGCTCCCCTGCGGCTCATGTCGCGGGTACGGGATGTGATGGCATGACGGCGCTCGGGAACGACGGCATCGTGACGATCTTCGTGAACGCCGCGCAGACGGTCACCTGTGCCGGGCCCGCGCGGGCGCGACGCGGTACCGAGATGCAGGACGCGGACGTGCGGCGTGGCTGCGGCGTGGCCGTGCAGGGCGATCGCATTGTCGGCGTGGATGCCGACGACGCGTTGCGCCGGCGTTTCCCCGGGGCTCGCGAGATCGACTGTGAGGGCGGCTTGCTCGCCCCCGGCTTCGTGGATTCGCACACCCACGCGGTGTTCGGTCGCGCCCGGTACGAGGAGCACGAGCTGCGTGCGACGGGGGTGCCGTACCTCGAAATCGCCCGTCGGGGCGGCGGAATCCATGCCTCGGTGCGAGACCTGCGTGCGCGCACCGATGACGACCTCTTCGCGCTGGCCGTGCCGCGGCTGCGCACCCTCGCGGCCGGCGGCGTGACCACCGTCGAGATCAAGTCCGGATACGGCCTGACGGTACACGACGAACTGCGTTCCCTCCGGGTGATCGCGCGCCTCGCGGCAATCGGTGGGCTGCATGTCGTGGCGACGTGCATGGGGGCGCACGAGGTGCCGATGGAATATCGGGACGCGCCGGACGGGCGCCGCACGTGGATCGACTGCCTGACGGGCGAGTTGTACCCGGCCGTTGCCGCGGAGGGGCTGGCCGCCTTTGCGGACGTCTTCTGTGAGCCCGGTGTGTTCGATGTGGCGGAGACACGGCATCTGCTGGCGGCCGCGGCTGCGCTGGGGCTTCGCAGCAAGCTGCATGCTGATGAACTACATGACGGCGGTGCGGCAGCGTTGGCGGCGTCCATCGACGCCGTGAGCGCCGATCATCTGGCGGCGATCTCACCCGCTGGCGTTCAGGCGTTGGCCCGCTCCCGTACCGTCGCGACGCTGCTGCCCGCGACGATGCTGTTCCTGGGGACGGGGCGTCAGGCCCCCGCCCGAGCTCTGATCGATGCCGGTGCAGCCGTCGCGGTGGCCACCGATTTCAACCCGGGGACGTCACCCCTTCAATCCTTCCCACTCGTGCTCACCCTCGCCGTGAGCGAGCTCCGGATGTCGGCCTCGGAGGCGTGGATTGCCGGCACCGTGAATGGAGCGGCCGCGTTGGGGCTCGCCGGGACGACCGGACAGCTCGCGGAGGGATTCCGTGCGGACCTCGCGGTGCACGCCGTCGACGACTTCCGGGCGTTGCCGTATTGGTTCGGCGAGCGTCTCTGTACGCTGGCATGGGCCGGTGGACGTGCTTGTCACCCGTCGTGGTGATCCCTAGCTTGCAACGGGTGGTTCACAACGGGGGACGGCCGCTCGTGCGCGCCCTCGGCTGGATCTTTCCGTCCGTCTCCCGGAGCTGTTCCCGACCTCATGTCCAACGCCGCGAAGCACCGGAAGAAGGCGGCTGAGTTCGAGCAGCTGAAACAGATCGACCGCGCGATTGCCTCGTATGTGAGAGCCATCGAGGAGAGCGAGCAGGCCGGCGAGGACGTTGATGTCGCGCTGCTCAACAAGGTTGGTGATCTCGCGCTGCGTCAGGGACGCGTGCCCGATGCGATCACGTATTATGAGCGGGCGGTCGAGCACTACACGAACGCGGGGTTGTTCAACAACGCCATCGCGCTGTGCAACAAGATCCTGCGGAACGCGCCCGGCCGTGCGAACGTGTACTTCACCTTGGGGCGTATCTGTGCCCGTAAGGGACTGCGCGGGGACGCCACGCGAAACTTCCTGGAGTATGCCACGCGCATGCAGCAAGAGGAGCGCGTCGACGAGGGGATGCGGGCGCTGGCAGAGGTGGCCGACCTGATGCCCGAGTTGACCGAGGTGCGTCGGCTGGTCGATGAGCACGCGGATCGCGCGGGCATCGTGCTGCGGCGGCGCTTGACGCCGTCGGCGGCCTCTGTCGCCCTCGAAGAGCAGCCCCGGTTGCCCGGTCGGGAGAAGTCGCAAGATCTGATCTTTCTCGAGGTGGATTACGGCGCGCCGGCCTCACGACGCACACCGCTGCGGACACCGCGCGTGCCGACACCTCTGGCCGTTGCGGCACTCCCGGCGGTCGCGGTTGCGAAACCGGTGGCCGACACCGCCAGCGCGTCGGTCACGGAGCCCCCGGTGGCACGCGTCGAGCAACTCGAAGGACTCGAGGCCTCCGGTGATTACACCGACCTGGGTGAGCCTCCGCTGGCCGGACTGACTGTCGAGTATCTGGAGTCGCCCGATCTCGTCGTTGATCCAACGGTCCATCCGAGCGATGTGACGTGGCTGCCGGACGCCGGTGGGCTGGCCGGGGTGCGTCAGGAGGCTGGGTTCGAGCCGAACGCCACGGGCGATCAGGCCGCGGTGCCGGGCGGGCCGGTGTGGCTCGCGGAGTTTGAACCGGAGGAGTTCGGTCAGGCGACCGAGGATCCGGGTGTCGCGCAGATCATCCGAAGTGAGGTCCCGGCACCGGACGCCCCCGTCGCGTGGATTGAGCCCGACGCAGCCGAACCGGCCGTTGGGATCGAGCCACTCGATGTCACCGATGTCCCGGAGTTGGACGCGGCGATCGTGGCGGGTGCACAGTCCGCCCTGGCGGCGGAGACGGCCGTCGCTGACACCCGTTCGGTGTTCCGGATCGATCCGCATGACTTCATCCTCCCGGGTGAACTTCCGCCGTTGCTGCTGGACGATGCGCTGATCACGGCGGGTCTTGCGGCCATGACGACATCGGCGGTCACGGAGGCCGGGACTGGTCGCGTGCCATTCGCTGGCGCCCCCAGCGGCGAAACCGGGCTCGGGCACCGCGATGACGGCTCGCTTTCCGGCGAGGCGAACCGACCGATTCCGCAAGGCCGAGCGTCGGGCGAGGCACGGGTCGCGGCCGGGTCGGAGCGGCCGGTGATGGTGACGCCGGCGCTGCCGATGGCCGCAGTCGCGACCGAAGCCACGATGGTGGCCACCTCCCGGCGGGATGCGCTGCGGGGCGCGGTGGCCAGACATCCGCAGGACTGGCTTCTCCGTCGCCGGCTGGCGGAGGCGCTCTTCGAGGCAGGCGAGCGTGATGCCGCACTCGCGGAACTGGAGACCGCCCAGCAGGGGCTGGCCGCCCAGGGCGAGCTGTCCGCCAGTGCCGATATCGCGGACACCTTGGTGCAGGTCAGTCCGGAACGGATTGCGTTCCACCAGAAGCGCGTGGAACTGTCCGTGCGGCTGAAGGATCAGCAACGTCTCCGCGTCGCCTATCTGGATCTGGCGGATGCGCTGGTGCGCATCGGTGAGGAGGCGCGGGCCCGGGCGGTGTACGCGCGCGTGCTCGAGATCGATCCGTACGATGGCCGTGCCCGTGCTGCGCTAGGGAGTGCGGCGCCGCCCGCCCCACCGAAACCGGGCGCCGACGGACCGTTCGTCAATCTGGCGGAGTGGCTCCGCGACGAGGACGCGCCGACGTCCACCCGCATGCGGATGCGGGAGCCTACGATCAGTGGAGACGAACAGGCCGACTTTCACGCGCTCCTCAGGCACTTCAAGGAGGGGGTCGCGCGTTCGCTCGGTGAGGACGATTACGACAGTCATTACGACCTCGGGGTTGCGTACAAGGAAATGGGGCTGCTCGACGACGCGATCGAGGAGTTCCAGAAGGCGTTGCGGAGCCGCTCACATCGGCTCCCGGCCTACGAGGCGTTAGGGCAGTGTTTTGTGGAGCAGGGGCGGCATCAGGTTGCCGCGACCGTACTTTCCCGGGCGCTTCATGAGCCCGGACTGGACGATGAACAACGGGTGGGCGTGCTTTACCTCCTCGCATATTCGTGCGAGGCCCTGAAGCGGTGGGACGAGGCTCGTAGCTATTATCAGCGCGTGTACGCGACCGACATTCATTTCCGTGATACTGCCGCCAGACTGGCGGCGCTCGATCAGGTGGCGCGATGACGCTCTCCACGCGGACGCCGTCAGCGTTGGCGGCGGCCCTGCGCGACATCCAGGCGCCCGTTCGCGACGATCTGGCCAAGGTGTCTCAGGAACTCTGGCGCATCGTGTCTGCCGATGTGCCGCTGGTGAACGACGTGCAGGAGCACCTGATGGGCATGAAGGGGAAACTCTTCCGCCCAACGCTGTTGTTGCTGTCGAGCAGTCTCGAGCGGGAGGCGCCGCCGCGTGCGATCACCTTCGCCGCGATCATCGAACTGATTCACGTCGCCACGCTCGTGCATGATGATGCGGTCGACCATTCCGTGTTGCGTCGGGGACGGCCGACCGTCAATGCGCTCTTCAGTCACCAGGTGTCGGTCATCATGGGCGACTACCTGTATCTGCGGGCGTTGCGCGAACTCGTCATGCTGGGCGATCTGGAAGCGATGAAGGCCATCACGCAGGCCTCGAACGAAATGACGCTTGGCGAGCTGCGGCAACTCGCTGCGTACGATGCCTTGGCGTTTTCGGAAAGTGATTACGACACCTTGATCCGGGCCAAAACCGCGTCGCTCTTCATGGCCGCGTGTGAGGTCGGTGCTGTGTGTGGCGCCCCCGCGCATCGTCGATCGCTCCTGCGGTTCGGCGAACGGCTCGGTATGGCGTTTCAGGTCGCGGATGACCTGCTCGACTACACGGAAGGGCAGGAGATGACCGGCAAACCGAGCGGTCACGATCTCAAAGAGCACAAGGTCACCCTCCCACTCATCGCGGCGCTGCGCGAGATGGACTCGGCGGCCCGGGGCCGGGTTGAGTCGCTCTTCGCTGATCCGGAGCCCGACGACGAGGCCATCGCTGAGGTCGTTGAGCTCGTGCGGGTGCATGGCGGTCTCGACTATGCCCGTCGGCGGGCCGACCAGTTCTCGAGGGAGGCCGAGGAATCGTTGGCGGATCTCCCGGACGGGTCCTCACGTACTGCCCTCGCGGATGCCATCGCCTACGTCGTCGAGAGGCGCTGGTAATGGGCCGTGGACCCTCTAAGCACCGTCCGGTGTTTCACGTTGCCGTGCTGGCCGCTGGGTTCGTATCCGGAGGTCTCCTCACGCAGGTCGCCCGACGCTTCCTGCCGGCGGGCGCGGTGAAAGAGTTCCTGACCACCGGGGTGACCCCAGCGGTCGGGCCGCTTCCCATCGATCTTGTTATATTGAAGTTCGCCATTGGACCTGTCGCCCTGGATGTCTCGCTGCTGAGCCTCCTGGGAGTATTGATCGCCTACCTGAT
This sequence comes from Gemmatimonadota bacterium, assembly GCA_031127095.1. Taxonomy (GTDB): domain Bacteria; phylum Gemmatimonadota; class Gemmatimonadetes; order Gemmatimonadales; family Gemmatimonadaceae; genus Gemmatimonas. Next base: position 20,819 of record JARIEX010000007.1, on the reverse strand, counting down.
CGCGCGGTCCCTCTTCTAGGAGTTTCCCCATGGGTTTACAGAATTTCGGTTTCATGGAGATCATGATCATCCTCGTGATCGTCCTGCTCCTGTTCGGCGCGAAGCGTATTCCCGAAATCGCGGGTTCGTTTGGAAAGGGGATCAACGAGTTCAAGCGAAATCTGAGTGACGCGCAGCGGCAGATCACCGAGCCGGCGCCGCGCAACGATCGTGTCGGCGGCGGCACCGCGTCCGCGGTCGAAACCGCCGAGGAAGAGCGCCCTGAGCCGAAGCGCTTGCTGAACTGAGTTTGGCGCAAGAATGTCCGCGGCCGCTTGGTCGCGACTCTTTGACAAAGAAAAAGCCCCCGCGATGCTTGGCATCGCGGGGGCTTTTCTGTGCTGGCCAGTCGGTCAGGGCGTCGCCTGACGTCGCAAGGCTGACAACACGGTCGTGCGCTTGTCCGCGACCTTGACGCTCTCGCGGAGGTTCACCAGGAACTCATCGACCCGCTGCTGGCGGATTGACTGTAGCAGTTGCTGACGTTGCGTCGCCTTTTCCGCTTCAAAGGCGGGGCGGGCAGCTTCGGTGCGGCTGTCAACACGGAGGACGACCATGCCGTCGACGGCCTTGAACGGACCACCGATCTGACCGACCGGCACGGTGAATGATGCCCCGATGGCAGGCTCGAACTGGCCGATCCCCTGCACGGCGTCGACGCGGGCGAACGGTGCCGACTTCTCAACGGAGAGCCCCTTCTGCGCGGCGGCTGCCTCGAGCGTCGAGGCACGCGCCGCCGTCGCCAGCTGCGCGGCGATCGGACGCAGCTTCTCGATGCGTTGCTCCTTGGAGAGTCGACGGCGGATGTCGTCCTTCACCTCGGCGAGCGGCTGCTGGCCACCGGCGGTGATCGAGTCCACGCGCGCCAGATAGTAGGCGTCAGGCGAGTCGAAGAGGTCGCTGGTTTCACCGGCACGAACCCCCGAGAACGCCCAGGCACTGACGCTCGGGACATAGCGGCCGGCGTAGGACAGCGGTTCCTTCTCGAACACCACGACCGAGGCCGGCGAGAGTCCAAGTGTCTTGGCCGCCTTATCGAACAGCGTCGGGTCTTCCTGGCTGCCACCGATGCTGGCGAGAGAGTCAGCGCGGCGGTCTGTCCGCGTGGCGCTGGAGTCGCTCTGCCCGATGGCGATGAGAATGTGACGCACGTCGAGCGTATCGCCCTTTCGCTCGTCAACCCGGATCAGGTGCCACCCGAACGGCGTTAACACCGGTTGCGACAGCTCGCCGGTCTTGAGTGCGTAGGCCGCGGTCTCGAAGTTCGGGGTGAACCGACCACGCCCGCCCTTGCCGAGCGCGCCGCCGTTCGCGCCGGAGACGCTGTCGGTGGATTCACGCTTGGCGATGTCCTCGAACTTGGCGCCGCCGACGATCTCCGCACGGAGCCGGTCGACACGCGTCTTGGCCTGGACGGTGTCCGCCGAGGTCACAGAGCGCGGGACCGTCAGCAGGGAGACGACCGCGCGCCCGGGTCGCGAAAATCGCTTCTTGTTCCGTTCGAAGAACTGCGCGATCTCGGCGTCCGTGACAGTGACGGCCGTGTCCGTGAGGGCGCTTTGACCGACCAGTACGTAACTGATCTGGGTGCTGTCGTGGCGGTCGCGATAGATCTGCCAGAGGCGCTCATCGGAGACGTACGCGTCGGACGCGATCTGATCGAACAGCTTCTGCTTGGGGATCTCGTTGCGGTAGTACGCTTCGAGGCCCGCCAGCATGCCGGACTGCCGCGCCATGGGGCTGGCGAGCAGGCGCTGGTACTTCTGGATGTCGAAACGGCCGTCGGTCTGGAGGTCCGGCGACTGCTGGGCCTGCGGCGGCGGAGCAACGCGTGCCGCTTGAAGGATTTCGTCGTCAGTCACGGTGATCCCGCGACGCGTGTACTCCTGCTGGAGCAGGAGCTCTGTGACGAGTTCGTCGAACGCACGGTCTTCGAGCGTTTTTCGTTCGTCGAGCGTGATCCCACGACCGAGCTGCTGTTGCTGCTGCTGCTCGAGGGTGGCCACGGCGTTCTGCCACGAGGTCAACAGGATGTCTTCGCCGTTCACCGTTGCGATCGCGGTGGTGGTCGTCACGGGCGAGCGGCCTGCGAGACCTGAGGTCTCGTACAAGAGGAAACTGCCGACGAAGGCCACAATCAGCACGATCCAGATGTATTTCGCGGCGCTCCGCATCGATTGCAGCACGGGGCGAGACTCCTTGGGTCGGAAAAGCTGGACAAACAGAAAGGCACACGCACCTCCATGGGAGAGGCGTATGCCGAAGAGTCCGGAAAGCTAGCCGCCGCACCTCGGTAATAGCAAGACAGATGAGACTTCATGTGGCGGGGGCAGCGAATGGCTTCCCCGAACGGTCGTACCCTATAAGTTGCAGTCGGGCACCCCGGCTGCGCGCGCGGCCCGGGGACCTTGCACTGGGCTGGGAACCATCACCCTTTGGGCACTCGACGGATGAGCACAGCTGCCCGGATCGACGAACTCCGGATCAAGTTCGCGGACAATCCACGCCGCTACTTCGCCCCCCTGGCGAACGAACTCCGTAAGGCGGGAAATCTGACGGAGGCGATCGCCCTCTGCCGCGAGTTCCTGCCACGGCAGCCCGAGCACATGAGTGGATACATCGTGTTCGGGCAGGCCCTGCATGAATCCGGGGAATGGGCTGAGGCACGCACCGTGTTCGAGCAGGCCCTTGCCCTCGATCCGGAAAACCTCAAGGCGCTTCGTCATCTCGGGGACATCGCCAAACTCGAGGGCGACAGCGCCTCCGCGCGTCGTTGGTACGAGCGCGTGCTCGACGCTGATCCGCGGAACGATGACATTGCCGCACAGCTGGCCGCGCTGACCACGATGGCCGCCGTTGCGACGCCGCCTCGTGCGAGGCTGCCGGTGCCTGCCGTCGCGTCGGCAGTGCCGTTCGATGACGCGCACCCTACCGCAGCCGTTGGCGCGGTCGACGCGCGCTCGTCGGAGCCCGTCGCATTGGTGCTGCAGACGTCATTCGACTCAAGCGCGGTGACCGCGTCACCGGTCGCCGCGCGCGACGACGTCCCGTTGTTCGACCTGGATGCAATGGAGTCGGCCAGCCTCAGCGACGCCCCCCCCTCGGCATCGTCGGCTGAACTTCTCGAGGACTCGCAGAATGGCGCTCCTCTGACGGCCGACGCTGACGTGTCGGGGGCTGAGTCCGGCACGTTCGAGGTCGAAGTCTCCGTCCCCGCCGTCATTTCTGAAGCGCCGACCGATGATCCGTTCGGGTTTTCCGAATTAGTCCCCGATGCCGAGGCGTTCGAGGAGGGGTTGCTCGCGCCGGAGTGGCCTGATACCTCGGTCCTGGTCGAACGCATGGATGCGCCGCGAGGCCACACGCTTCCCGTCGTGCCCGTGACGCGCGATGCCGTGGAGGCATTCGGCACGGAACCGGATGATGTGGTGCACGTCCCGCTCGACCGCTCGTGGGTGGAGCCGGCGGACGAGTTGGTGGACGAACCGCTGGACGAACCGCTGGACGAACCGCTGGACGAACCGCTGGACGAACCGCTGGACGAACCGCTGGATGAACCGCTGGATGAACCGCTGGATGAACCGCTTCGTGAGCCGCTTCCTTCCGAGAACATGTCGGAGATTGGGTCGCTCGATCTGTCGGGCGTGACGCCGGACGCCACGCCAGAGGCGAGTGTCGCTGACGTCGTGTCCGACGAGACAGCGGGGGCGGCCTTCGTGACGGAGACGATGGGGGAGTTGCTGGTTGCGCAGGGATTCACGTCCCGCGCCATCACGGTGTACGAAGAGCTGGTGCGTCGCCGCCCCTATGATCCCGTACTGGCGTCGCGTCTCTCGGAGTTGCAGGACCGATTGGCCGACGAACTGGCTCCTCTCGTCCCCCGGATGTCCACGCCGGCCTGGACACCGCCGCTTCCGGCGCCGACTCCATCCGAGCCGGGTGCCGAGGGCAGCCGGCTCACGGCGCGCGATCGTTTCTCCCGACTCGCCGCACGGCGGGTCCCACGGCGCACACCGCCGAGCGCGTCGGTGGCGGTGTCGGCCGAGGGGTTTGCGTCGCTGTTCAGCGGTGAGACCTCGGGGGCGGATGATCAGGCAGCTCGCGCATTGGCCGATGCGTTCGCACCGATCGACCTCGAGTCGGAGGTCGGCGCCGGTCTGCCGTTCGACGTGTCGATACTCAGTGGAAGCTCACGGGCCGAGACGCCGGTGCGGTCGGCGACGCCGATGGTATCCGGAGCGGTTGCCGAGCCCACCGCGGATCCGTTCTCGTTTGATCGATTCTTCCCCGATCCCGCGACGGCCAACCCCGCGACGCTCGTGACACCCGCGCGGACGCCCGTCTCCCCGGTGCCGACTCCGCCCGCGGGGGTGGACCCGCCGTCGGCCGCCGTCAGCGACGATCTCGCGCAGTTCTCCGCGTGGCTGAAAGGACTCGGCAACGTATGATCGTGGGGATGCTGAACGGCCCGAATCTCAACCTGTTGGGAACGCGCGAGCCACACATCTACGGCTCGGCCACACTCGACGACATCACGGTCGCGCTGACTGCTGTCGCGGCGGAGCTCGGCGTCGAACTCCGGACGGCGCAGTCGAACAGTGAGGGCGTCATGATCGACATCCTCCACGGCTGGCGAGGGATCGTGCACGGAGTGGTGGTGAATGCTGGCGCCTATACCCACACCTCACTGGCCCTGCGCGACGCGTTTTCGGCGACGGCCATCCCCTTTGTTGAAGTCCACCTGTCGAACGTGTTTGCGCGCGAGCCGGAGCGGCACCACAGCATGCTGGCGAGTGTGGCGATCGGCACGGTGACCGGTTTGGGCGCCGATGGCTACGCGTTCGCACTGCGGGGGCTCGTGGCCGCACTCCGCCGCGGGGCGTGACCAACAGCGCCGTCGCGCCGGGGGCCGGCAGGGAGGATGCTGTGGCCGACCGTCGAGGGGAGCGTCAGGGGGCGGTGCGCGACGCGCTGGCCAAGGCTGACCTGGATGCGCTGCTGATCTCCTCGTTGCCGAATATCCGCTATCTCACCGGATTCTCCGGCAGCAACGCGCTGCTGGTCATCACGGCCAGACACAGCGCGCTACTAACCGACGTGCGCTACGCTACGCAGGTGTGGGACGAGGTCGGCGCGTCGGCGAGCGTGCGCATCGAGCGGTCGAGCCTCTGGGACGGACTCTGGGCGCAGCTGAACGGCGTGACGGGGGTCGACCGGGTCGGATTCGAGTCGGCGCATCTGGTGCATCAGGACTTCGCACGACTGCTGGAGCAGGGCGCGCGATGGTCGTGGCGCCCGACCGCGGATATCGTGGAGCGCCTCCGGATGGTCAAGGATGCCGGCGAATTGGCGCGCATCAACCGAGCGGTGGTGATCGCGGAACGCGCGTTGCATGCCACCCTCCCGCAGTTGCGCGTCGGGCTGAGTGAGACGGCCGTCGCCGGGATTCTCGAGCAGCAGCTGCGTGACGCCGGCAGCGAAGCCTTTCCGTTTCCGACCATCGTCGCGTCGGGTCCCCGGACGGCGCTTCCGCACGCCCGCGCCGGACAGCGCCTGCTCGCAACCGGCGATTTCGTGCTGATCGATTTTGGGGCCGTCGCGGACGGCTACTGCTCCGATATCACGCGGACGGTGGTGTTGGGCAAGGCCACCGCGGAGCAGCGGGACGTGTATGACATCGTGCGTGAAGCGAACGCGCGTGCTTCGGGCGCGCTTCGGGTCGGAATGGCGGGGATGGCTGCAGATGCGGTCGCGAGAGACTACATTGACGCCCATGGGTTTGGTGAGGCGTTCGGACACTCGCTCGGTCATGGGATCGGGTTGGAAGTGCACGAGGCACCCCGCCTCGCCCGAACCGTCGAGGCTCCCCTCGCTGCCGGCACGGTCGTGACGATTGAACCCGGGATTTACCGGGCTGGCTGGGGTGGGGTGAGAATCGAAGATGATGTGTTGGTGTCAAGCGCTGGTCCGAGGGTCCTCACGGGTTTCCCGCGGGACCTGCACGAGCTCTCCTGATGTCTGTACCCTCGGCGCGATCCGCGCCGGTGATTCCCTTTGACTCCCCCGCCATGATCGACCTGCGCTACGTGAAAAAGCTGATCGAGATGCTCGACGGCTCCACGGTGGATTCCATCGAGATCTCCTCGGACAAGGGGATGAAGCTTCGTATCTCGAAGAGCTCCCAACAGCGCGTCGCGGCCATGACGGTCGCCCCCCAGATCGCCGCGCCGGTGGCGATGGCTCCCGTGTTGCCCGCCGTCGGGGCGGAGCGTCCTGCCGGAGAGGGTGCGGTCGCGGCGCCGAAGGCCGAGGCGCCAAAGGTCGCGCTGCTCGAGATCAAGTCGCCGATGGTGGGCACGTATTACTCTGCTCCCGAGCCTGGCGCGAAGCCGTATGTGAATGTCGGCGATCGCATCAGCAAGGGACAGATCGTGTGCATCATCGAGGCGATGAAGATCATGAACGAGCTCGAGTCCGAATTCGATGGCGTGGTGCGCGAAGTGAACGTCACGGACACGCACGCCGTCGAGTACGGCCAAGTGCTCTATCGCCTCGACCCGACCGGCTGAGACGCTTCGATATGACGATGGTCCCCGGTGCTGTGCCTGTCACCGTCAACGCGACGGGAGCCGGCACGGGCCTCGATTTAAAGGCGGCCCTCCAGCGTATGGTGCGCGAAGGCGCGTCCGACCTGCACCTCAAGGTCGGACGGCCTCCCACGCTGCGGTTGCACTCCGACCTCGTCCCGCTCGACATGCCGCCGATGCGGCCGGAAGAACTCCGGTCACTCGCGGAGCATCTGCTCCCGCCCGCGCAATTGCGGGAGTTCGTCGAGATGCGCGAGTCCGATTTCGCGATCAATGTGCCGGGCATCGGGCGTTTTCGCGTGAATGTGTACCAGCAGAAGGGGACGGTCGCCTTCGCGATGCGCGCCATCGCGCATGCGGCGGCCTCGATCCGCGACCTGCATCTTCCGCCGGTGCTGGAGCAGCTGGCGCTGAAGCCCCGAGGCCTCGTGCTCGTGACCGGTGTGACCGGCTCCGGCAAGAGCACGGCGCTGGCCGCGATGCTGCACCACATCAATGAGCGACGCACCGCGAACATCATCACGATCGAGGATCCGATCGAGTTCGTGCACCGGGATGTGCAGAGCCACATCAATCAGCGCGAGGTGGGCACCGATACGGCGTCCTTCGCGCAGGCCCTGCGCCGGGTGCTGCGACAGGATCCCGACGTCATCATGATCGGTGAAATCCGAGACCTCGAGACGTTGGACGTGGCCCTGAAAGCTGCGGGTACGGGCCATCTGGTCTTCTCGACGCTGCATACCACCGATGCCACGCTGACGATCAACCGGATCCTCTCGTTCTACCCGCCGCATCAGCAGAGCGAAGTGCGCTTCGCGCTGGCGAACGCGCTGTCGTCGGTCGTGTCGCTGCGGCTGGTGCCGCGGGCAGATCGTCCGGGTCGGGTGCCGGCCTGCGAGGTCCTGGTCAACACCGAGGCGGTCCGCGACCAGATCCGGGATGTGTCGGCCACGCTCAATATTCCCGACCTGATCAAGGAGGGGAGCGTGGCGTATGGTATGCAAAGCTTCGACCAGTCGTTGATGAACTGGTTTTCGCGCGGGGTGATCTCCTATGAAAACGCCCTGTTTCATGCCACCAGCCCGGCGGAGTTTGCGCTCCGCGTGCAGGGGGTTGATGGTACCAGCGATACCAACTGGGATGGCTTCCGGCAGGGCAGCAGCGCGCTCTGATCGGCGGCGGCGGGACTGGCGGCAGGGCAGAGACCCTGCCACCATACGATATGTTCAAAAAGGTCCTGATCGCCAATCGCGGTGAGATCGCTCTCCGTGTCATTCGTGCCTGCCGCGAGCTCGAGGTTCAGACGGTCGCCGTCTATTCCGAGGCCGACAGGGAGTCGCTCCATGTCCGGTTCGCCGACGACGACGTCTGCATCGGGCCCGCACCGGGGCGCGATTCCTACCTGAAGATTCCGCGCTTGATCGCGGCCGCAGAGATCACCGGGGCCGACGCGATTCACCCCGGGTACGGTTTCCTGGCTGAGAACGCGGAGTTCGCCGAGACCTGCCGCGCCTCCGGCATTGCCTTCATCGGTCCCACGCCGGAGCAGATCCGCGTGATGGGCGACAAGGCCTCGGCGCGGCGTGCGATGGCCGAATGTGGGGTGCCGATCGTACCGGGCTCGCCGGGACCCGTGGACGACCCCGAAGAGGCGCTCGAGTTTGCGCGCGGGATCGGCTTCCCCGTCATCATCAAGGCGGCTGCCGGCGGCGGTGGAAAGGGGATGCGCGTCGCGCGCGATCCGGATGACTTTCTCCGCTCCTTCCAGCTGGCGCGCTCCGAAGCGCTCTCGGCCTTCGGCAACGGCGACGTGTATGTTGAGAAGTTCCTCGAGCGTCCGCGTCACGTCGAATTTCAGATCATGGGCGATATGCACGGCAACGTCATTCACCTCGGTGAACGCGATTGCTCGGTGCAGCGCCGCCACCAGAAGCTGATCGAAGAAGCGCCCTGCCCGGTGATGACACCGGAGCTGCGCGAGAAGATGGGCGAGGCGGCGGTGCGTGGCGCGAAGGCGATCAACTACGTCGGCGCGGGCACCGTGGAGATGCTGCTGGACGAAGACGGATCGTTCTTCTTCATGGAGATGAACACGCGCATCCAGGTGGAGCATCCTGTCACCGAAATGCTGACCGGGGTCGATCTCGTGAAGGAGCAGATCCGCGTGGCGTCGGGATTGCCGCTCTCGGTCCTGGCGACGCCGGCGTTCCGGGGACACGTGATCGAGTGCCGCGTGAACGCGGAGGACCCCGCGCGCAATTTCCAGCCGTCTCCGGGCAGGCTCGACGTGTTTCATCAGCCCGGCGGTCCGGGGGTGCGGGTGGATACGCATGCCTACGCCGGCTACACCGTCCCGCCGTTTTACGATTCGATGATTGCCAAGCTCATCGTGCAGGGTAACACGCGGGAAGAGGCGCTCAAGCGGATGCAAATCGCCCTCGAGAGCTTTGTCATCGAAGGGGTGAAGACCACCATGCCGTTTCTCGCCCGCGTCATGCAGCACCCCGCCTTCAAAGCGGGCAAGGTGCACACCAAGTGGCTGGAGCTCGAGGGGGCTGACCTCCTGAAGGAACCGGCGTAGTGCGGATCGATGTGCTGCTCGGCGAGGCGCACATCGTGCCCGCCGATGTGGCTGATCGGGTCGTGGTGGTGATCGACGTGCTGCGGGCGGCCACGACGGTCGCGGCGGCGCTGCACGCGGGGGCGCGGGCGGTGATTCCGTTCGACACAGTTGAAGAGACGGCACTGCGTGCACGGGGGTTTGCACGGGGCGAGGTCCTGCTGGCGGGGGAACGGCGCATGGTCCGTATTGACGGGTTCGACCTGGGTAACTCCGCCGCGGAGTTCACGCCGGACACGGTGGCGGGGCGGACGATTCTGTACACGACGACCAACGGGACGATGGCGCTGGTGGCGACGCATGGCGCTCGTGCCTGCTTCCTGGCGGCATTTGTCACGGCGGCTGCGACGGTCGCCGCTGTTCGGACGGCCGTCGCCGTGGGTGCAGACGTGACCATCATCTGCGCCGGGCATGAGCGGCGCGTCGCCCTCGAAGACGTCGTCTGTGCGGGGCGACTCGTCCGTGGCATTGCTGCGGGGCATGACGAGGTGGTGCGCGGCGACGGCGCCCGCGTCGCCGAGTTAGTGGAGCGGCCGTTCCAGGGGGGCGTCGGCTCGGTGCGCTCGGAGGCGGGCCATGCCACCTCGCTTGCCGCCGCCGGCTTTGCCCACGATGTCGAACACGCCCTCCGACTTGATCAGTATGATCGTGCGGTGCGATACCGAGACCGCCAGCTCCAGCTCGATGCCGTGACCACCGCGGCGGGCTGACCGGTGGACGCCACGGGCTTGAAACGAGAGCTTTCCGCGATTGCGCTGACCCTGCTGGCGGTGTTCGTGACCGGTGCGCTCGTGTTCAACGCCCCCGCGACCGGCGCTGCGTGTCTCGACGCCACCGGGGTGTTCGGGCCGACCGGCACTTGGGTGCGCTGCGCGCTGGTGGGCACGGTCGGCATTCCCGGCGCGGCGATCGTGGCGATCGGATGCCTGGTCGTCGCGCTCACGTTGTTCGGCCGCATCGCCCGCGCCGCCGACGCCAGCGATTGGGGGGTCCTCTTTGCCGGTACGGTCGCGCTCGTGCCGGTCGCGATCGGTCTCGCGTTGGGAGGGCAGCCGGCAGCCTCCGACGGTGCCGGACTGTGGGGCAGCTTTGCCGCGCACTACCTGCGGAAGGGATTCGGGTCGGCTGGCGCGTGGGTCTTCTTCCTGTTGGCCACGAGCGCGCTCACGGTGGCCACGCTGCGATGGAATCCGATCCGACTCCTCATCGGCTCCGGTGTCCGCCGTGGCGCACCGGAGTCGGATGCCGCGCCCACACCGAAGCGACGGAAGTCGATGGCGGAGTTGCTCGCGCCCGATCCCGCCGAGCTACCCGCGATCGATCCAGTCTTGGCGCGCGAGGTGCTGGCGCTGGACCCGCCGGAGGGGCGTATCGCACCGTCGGACTCGTCGCGTGAATCGGTACGGCCCAAAAAGGGGAGCAAGGAACCCGCATCGACGTCCGCTGCGGTGGAGGCCACGCTCGAGGCGGCGTCGGAGCCGGCGGCGTTCAGTGACGACCTGCCACCGACCACGCTGCTGACCGCGGCGCCCGCACGCAATGCGGAGGCGGGCAAACGCGAACTCGACCTGGCCGGCGAGAAGCTCATGGCCACGCTGCGCACGTTCAAGGTGGATGGTGAGCTCGTCGGCCGGACGACCGGGCCGACAGTCACGCAGTTCGAGATCGAGCCGGCGCCCGGCGTGAAGGTGCGCCAGATCGCGGCCCTCGCGGACGATCTGGCGCTCGCCATGCGCGCGCCAAGCATCCGGATCGTGGCGCCGATTCCCGGGCGCGGGGCGGTCGGGGTTGAGGTGCCGAACCCGACACCGGAAATGGTGGTGCTGCGCGAGGTGCTCGAATCGGCGGAGTTCCGTCAACTGCGAGCGGCGCTCCCCATCGCGCTCGGCAAGGATCTCGAGGGGCGCGCCGTGATCGCGGATCTCGCAAAGATGCCGCACCTGCTGATCGCCGGCGCGACCGGCTCCGGCAAATCCGTGTGCGTGAACACGATCATCACGAGCCTTGCGTACCGGCATACGCCGCGCACGCTCCGGTTCCTGATGGTCGATCCCAAAATGGTGGAACTGAGTGTGTACAACGCGCTCCCGCACCTTCGGCACAAGGTGATCACGGACAACCGTGATGCGGCCGCGGTGCTCAAGTGGGCCGTCATGGAGATGCAGGACCGGTACCGGCTGCTCGAGGCCAACGCCTGCCGCAACCTGCAGGAGTTCAACCGGCGCGTGCAGCAGCACGCCGACGGGGAAGGGGCGGCGCTGCAGAAGCCGCGCAATCCGGAGGTCGGGTTCGAGGATCGCACCTACGCCGGCGGCATCCTGCCATACATCGTCGTGGTGATCGATGAGATGGCCGATCTCATGATGACCGTGCAGGCGGAGGTCGAGACGCCCATCGCCATGCTCGCGCAAAAGGCGCGCGCGATCGGCATCCACCTCATTCTTGCGACGCAGCGTCCGAGCGTGAATGTCATTACCGGGTTGATCAAGGCGAATTTCCCGTGCCGGATTGCCTTCCGGGTGGCCTCGCAGGTGGACAGCCGGACGATTATCGACGGCGCGGGGGCCGAGTCGCTGCTCGGCAACGGCGACATGCTGTTCATGCCGCCGGGCAAGTCGGAGGCGTCCCGACTGCAGGGGGCGTATCTGTCCAGTGAGGATACCGAGCGGTTATTGACGTGGTACGCCGATGCGCGCGCTCGGCACGAGGCGGGGGAGGGCATTGTGTCCGAGCCCGACATTCTCGAAACCGTGCGTGAGATCGAAGCGCGAGCGGGCGGCGGCGATGAGGAGGACGGCGGGCGCAGTCCTGACGCGCGTGATGCGCGCTTCCGCGAGGCCGCGGAGGTGGTGATCCAGCACCGCCAGGGCTCCACGTCGCTCCTGCAGCGGCGACTCAAGATCGGCTATGGCCGGGCTGCCCGGATCATCGATCAACTGGAGTCGGCAGGCGTGCTGGCCCCCTCCGAGGGGGCCGCGCGCCCCCGTGATGTGCTGGTTGGTGTGCAGGATCTGGATCGGATCTGCGGTACATAAAAACCCCGGTTATCCCGCGTAACTGTCGCGTCACGTATTGACGATGTGCGACCCTCCGGCGAACATAGGGACTGCATATCGTGCCCCGTTTCCCGCGCCCCTTCCTGCGGGTTGAGCGACCTCGAAGTTCTTTCCTCCCTCCCGAGGTGTGTGATGGTTCTGTTTCGCGTCCGACGAGTCTTTGCGGCTACCCTGCTGGCATTGGGGGTCGCTCCCGCCGCGGCCACCGGTCTGGCGGCGCAATCCGGTACGATCACCGGAAAGGTGACCAACGCCGAAACCGGCATGCCGATCGAGAATGCCACCATCAAAGCCGCCATGGCTGGCGGAGCATCGTACGGTGCCGTGAGCGCCGCCGACGGTGCCTTCCGCATCGTCAACCTGCCGGACGGATCGTACAGCGTGACCGTGTCGGCGATCGGTTTTGCGCCCAAGAGTTCGGCCAGCGTGCGCCCCGGCACCGCCCTCACTATTGCGATGACGCCGCGCGCGAACGTGCTCGAGCAGACGGTCGTCACAGCCAGCCGTGCCCGCCCTGAAAAGGTGCTCGACGCGCCGGCGCAGATTCTCACGGTCACCAGCCAGCAGATTGAAGAGCGGCCCGCCGTGACCGTGACCGACCACCTGCGGTCGACGCCCGGCGTCGACATCAACAAGGGCGGTATCGCGCAAGCCAACGTGGTGGCGCGTGGCTTCAACAACGCGTTCAGCGGCAGCATGCTGATGCTGCAGGACTATCGCTTCGCGGGTGTGCCGTCGTTGCGCGTGAACGTGCCGTTCCTGTTCACTGGCACGAACGAAGACATCGACCGCATGGAAGTGCTCCTCGGACCGGCGTCAGCGCTGTACGGGCCGAATAGCTCCAACGGTGTGCTCCACGTGATCACGAAGTCGCCGTTCCAGTCGCAGGGGACGACGATCAGCGTGGACGGCGGCGAGCGGTCGGTGCTGCGCACCGGACTTCGCCATGCCGGCAAGGTGAACGAGAAGGTCGCGTACAAGCTGTCGGGCGAATACATGCAAGGCCGCGACTGGGAGTACAACGACCGGTCCGAACCCACGACCTTCCCGAACGCCGCGTACGTGCCTGCCGCACGCCGCGGGAAGTCGAACGCGCGTGACTTCGATCTGCAGCGCTACACCGGCGAGGCGCGTCTCGACGTGCGTCCGCGCGAGGGCATGGAAGCGATCAGCACGCTGGGCTACACCAACGTCCTCAGCGGCATCGAGCTGACCGGCGCCAACGGGTCGTCGCAGATCAAGAACTGGACGTACCTGAGCCTTCAGCAGCGCTTCCGCTGGAACAAGCTGTTCGCCCAGGCCTTCCTCAATTCCAGCGACGCCGGCAACGACACGTCGACCTCGGACAAGGGCACGTACCTGCTGCGCTCCGGCCAGCCGATCGTCGATCAGTCCCGGGTGGCCGCGGCGCAGTTGCAGCACGGCTTTGATCTCGGCCAGAAGCAGAGCTTCACGTACGGCGCTGACTACATCTGGACGAATCCGCGCACCGGCGGCACGATCAACGGCTCCAATGAGCTCGTGGACAACGTCACCGAGTACGGCGCCTACATTCAGTCGTCCACCAAGCCGATCAAGCAGCTTGAAGTGCTGCTGGCGGCCCGCGCCGACGGGAACAACGTCATCGCCGGCCAGTTTTTCTCGCCGCGCGCCGCGCTGATTCTGAAGCCGAACGCCAATCAGAACATCCGCGTCACGTTCAACCGCGCGTTTTCGACGCCGGCCAATTTCAACTTTTTCCTCGATCTGATCCAGACGCCGAACGCCGGCGGGTCGGGCTTTGACGTGAAGGCGCGTGGCAATCCGCCCAAGCAGGGGTGGCAGTTCAACCGCAGCTGCTCCACCGGCAGCGCGTTCGGTGCCTATTGCATGAAGTCGGCGTATGCCGCGCAGGGCAACTTCGTCGGCGCCAGTGCCGCGGCCGCGTTCCCGGGTGCCATTCAGGCGCTGGCTCCGCGCCTCACGCCCGGTATCGCCGGCGCGCTGCAGCAGGCCGGCCTGCCGGCCGCCATCGCGCAGCAGCTGGCCAGCGGGGCGGTGCAGTACTTGGGCACCCGCACGCCGACCAACGCCGATCTCGCGACGCGCGTCTCGTACCTCACGTCCGCGACGACCGCGCTCGCTACGGATGCGGTCCGTGACATTGACCCGCTCGCCGCCGCCTTCAACAACACGTTCGAGGTGGGCTACAAGGGCACGGTGGGTGGCAAGGTCACGTTCGACGTCGCGCTGTGGGGTCAGGAGCGCGGTGACGTCGGCACCGGCGCCGCCCTGGCGACGCCGAACGTGTTCTTCGGGAATCCGCAGCAGCTGGGCGGATATCTCGGGCAGCAGCTCGCCGCCGGCCTCGGGCCGCAGCTCGCGCAGCTCGGCCTCACGCCGGCGCAGATCGGTGCCATCGTGAGCGGAATTGCGGGAGCCGTCACGCCGAGCGTCGCGTCGCTGCCGGTCGGTGTCGTGACCTTCGCCAACGGTGCCACGGCGCCGAACGCGGTGTACGCGACGTACCTCACGTCCAACGGCAAGCTGTGGGTGCGCGGTCTCGATCTCGCCACCACGGTGGCCGCCTCCGAGCGGGTGACGATGGATCTGGCCTACAGCTACCAGAGCCAGAACGTCTTCCGTGGTCTGAACGGCGGGAATGGCCTGCCGTTGATGTCCAACTCGCCCAACTCGCGTGGGTCGATTGGTATGCGCTACCGGAACGATGAGAACGGACTCGGCTTCGAGCTGCGCTCGCGGTACAACGAAGCGTATCCCGTCAACTCCGGCGTCTACGCCACGGGTTTTGCCTTCCCGATCGCGCCGGGTCAGGCCGGCGCAACGGCGACTGCGTCGGGCGGCCCCGGCCGCTGCTCTCCGGCCCCGGCCGGCACGTACTGCTACGAGAACGTCTCCGAAGCCGTGACGTTCGATGCGCAGATGACGAAGCGCTTCATGATGGGCAAGCAGAAGCTCGCCTGGACGGTGAATGCCTCGAACCTGTTCGACAACCGCGTGCGCACCTTCCCCGGCGTGCCGGAGATCGGGCGTATGGTGATGACGCGTTTGCAGTACTCGTTCTAGTCGCAGGCGGGCGCGGCTGACCGCTGATCGGTCGTGCCGTACCGCTCGGCGATCTGATACGGCACGGTGACGACGGGGCGATGCACAGCGTGCATCGCCCCGTTTCCTTTTCGTTAGATTGCCGCATGATCTTGCTTGACCCGACCGCCCGGCCCGTCATCGGGCATCGCGGCGACAGAGCGCACGCGCCGGAGAACACCCTCGAGGCGCTGCAGCAGGCGGTGGCCCTCGGTGCCGACGCCATCGAGTTCGACGTGCAGGTTACGCGGGATGGGGTGCTGGTGGTCATGCACGATCTCACGATTGACCGCACCACCAGCGGCACCGGATCCGTGGCCGCCTTGACGTTGGCCGAGCTGCGTGAGGCCGATGCCGGAGCCCGGTACACCGCCGATCAGGGGCGCACGTTTCCGTGGCGCGGCCGCGGTGTCCGGGTCCCGACGTTCGACGAAGTCATCGAGGCCGTGCCGGCCACGCTGCCGCTCATCGTCGAGTTAAAGACGCCTGCCGCATCCGGCGCGCTCCACGCGGCCATCAAGCACCATCGCCTCGAGCACCGTGTGATCGTGGCCGGTTTTGACGTCGCGAGTACGCTGCCGCTCCGGGGTGGTGGTTTCGCGCTCGGCGCCAGCACGCCCGATGTGGTGCGGCTCCTGCTTCCCGCGCTGCTGCGGCGCCGCGTCGAGCTGCCGTGGTATCAGGCGTTGTGCATTCCGCCGGTACGCCGTGGCATCCCGGTGCCGATCGCGGCCATCACGCGCGCCGTGCGCCACACCGGCGTGGTCACCCATGTGTGGACGGTGAATGAGCCCCGGCAGGCCGTGCGGCTCTGGGCACAGGGCGTGCAGGGGATCATCACCGATGATCCGGCCGCTATTCTGGCGGTGCGTCGCTGACGGCAACGACGCGCGCGTCGCCGTGATCCTGCACGCACGCTTTTGGTGACACACGGGAATCGCGCATGCTGTAGCGTGCGCCCATGACGAAACAACGGCAGGCGCTTGGGCTGCTCGGTGAACGGATCGCGGCGCGGTGGATGCGGCGCGCCGGGTGGACGTGTGTGGCGCACCGATTTCGCAGTGGCCATCGCGACATTGACCTCATCATGCAGCGCGCGCACACGATCGCATTCGTTGAGGTCAAGGCACGACGCGGGGATGCGTTCGGTGGACCGATCGCCGCCGTACACTACCGCAAGCGGCGTGAGCTGGGGCGCAGCGCGCGGGTGTGGATGGATCGGCACGGATCCGCCGAGCTCGATTACCGGTTCGACGTGATCGGGGTGCTGGTAATCGGTCAGAATGTCCGTGTTCTACACATTGAGGACGCTTTCTCACTGTCCTGAAATCGGACAGCGATGGGGAGTTGTCCACATCGCAGCTTCTTCGTATTTTATTCGGGTATTGGTCCCGCCCGCGTTCCCGGTAGATTCTCGCGGGCCAGGGCATGGCGGCTTCACCACTCACGACGGCGGTATCTATGGCGGGAACAGTGATGTCAGACGACAAGCGCAAGGCCCTGGCGCTCGCGGTTGCCCAGATCGAAAAGAGCTGCGGCAAGGGATCGATCATGCGGCTCGGCACCGACTCCAAGGTCCGCGTCGAGTCGATCCCGACCGGTGCGATCAATCTCGACGCGGCGATCGGCGTGGGTGGCATTCCCCGGGGCCGCGTCACCGAGATTTACGGCCCGGAGTCGAGCGGCAAGACCACGCTCTGCTTGCACGTGGTGGCCAACGCCCAGAAGCTGGGCGGCGTGGCGGCGTTCATCGACGCGGAGCATGCGCTTGACACCGAATACGCAAAGAAGCTGGGTGTCGATGTGGAGAACATGCTGATCTCCCAGCCCGACACGGGTGAGCAAGCGCTCGAGATCTGTGAAATCCTCGTGCGCTCCGGTGCCGTCGATGTCATCGTGATCGACTCCGTCGCAGCGCTCGTGCCTAAAGCCGAAATTGAGGGGGACATGGGTGACTCCCATGTCGGCCTGCAGGCGCGCCTCATGAGTCAGGCGCTCCGCAAGCTCACCGGCGCTATCGCGCGCTCGAAGACGTCCGTGATTTTCATCAATCAGCTGCGTGAGAAGATCGGTGTCATGTTCGGTAACCCGGAAACCACTACCGGTGGCAAGGCGCTCAAATTCTACGCCTCGGTTCGCCTCGACATCCGTCGCATCGGCCCGGTGAAGGACAAGGAAGAAGTGATCGGCTCGCATGTCCGCGTGAAGGTCGTCAAGAACAAGGTCGCGCCGCCATTCAAGCAGGCCGAGTTCGACATCATGTACGCGGAAGGCATCAGCCATACGTCGCTGCTCGTCGATATCGGCTCGGAAGCCGGTATCATCGACAAGGCCGGCGCGTGGTACAGCTACGGCACGCAGCGCATCGGACAGGGCCGTGAGAACGCGAAGATGTTCCTCAAGGACAACCCGGTGCTCATGGCCGAGATCGAGGAGAAGGTCAAAGTGCTCCTCGGCGTGAA
Organism: Gemmatimonadota bacterium; assembly: GCA_031127095.1. Lineage (GTDB taxonomy): Bacteria > Gemmatimonadota > Gemmatimonadetes > Gemmatimonadales > Gemmatimonadaceae > Gemmatimonas. The sequence goes on along the minus strand of JARIEX010000007.1, from coordinate 2,971 downwards.
GGTGGCGGAGACGCCCGGCGTGCCTGACGAGCCCGAGGAATAGCGGGCAGGACGACCGCGTGTCCGTACGAGATGAGGGCCGAGGGGTCGCTCGCGATGTGAAGTGGTGCCCGGATCACCACGGCTCATTGTGAGTAGCCCCTCGGCTCTTTTCGTACCCGAGCCTGAATCCGAACCGGAGCATGGCGCGGGCATCGTCAAGCAGGTGCTCGAGTCCTCCCGTCGGCCGGGTCGCTTCGTGCTGACGCTGGCCGACGGCCGTGCATTCACCGTCCCCATCGCCGCGCTCAGCGACACCGGTGCCACACGCGCTGGCGTCGCCCTGGATGCGGCGGCCGTGGCGCATCTCGCCCGCGAGTCGGCGGTCACCGATGTCGTGGATCGGGCCGTCAACGCGCTGGCGCGCGGGCGGAAAACGCGACGGGAACTGGAGCTGCGCCTCCGTCGCCATCAACCGGATCGCGCGCTCGTGGCCGACGCGCTCGATCGCCTGGCTGCCTCCGGTGTCCTCTCCGACGAAGAGGTGGCGCTGGCCGAAGCCGCAGCGCGTCTCCGCCGTGGCGAGGCCCCGTCTCACGTGCGGCAGGTGCTGCGGCGCAAAGGCGTGGAGGGGCGTATGGCGCAGGACGCCGTCAGCATCGCGATCAGCCACGACGGCTTCGACGAGGCGCAGGCCTGCAGGGAGCTCGCCGAGAAGCGGGGCCGGGCGCTGGCGAACCAACCTCCCGCCATAGCGCGGCGGCGGCTTGTCGGTTTTTTGCAGCGGCGCGGGTTCAGCGGACATGTGATCTCGCAGGTACTACGCGACGTGCTGGCAACGATGGGCGACGACGGGCACGAGTAGCCTCCGCATCGGGGGCTCGTCCGTCTATATTTGCACACCTATGCATGCGTCCGATATCCGCGCCCGATTCCTGGCCTACTTCGCGAAGAATGGCCACGCCGTCCGTCCGAGCTCCGCGCTCGTCCCGGCAGATGATCCCACCCTGCTGTTCACGAACGCAGGCATGGTCCAGTTCAAGAAGGTGTTTCTCGGCATGGAGGACGCGCCCGATGGCAACCGCCGCGCGACCACGTCGCAGAAATGCGTGCGGGCCGGCGGCAAGCACAACGACCTCGAGCAGGTCGGCCATACGGCACGCCACCACACCTTCTTCGAGATGCTCGGCAACTTCTCGTTCGGTGACTACTTCAAGCGTGATGCGATCCGCTTCGCGTGGGAGTTCATCACCGAGGACCTGAAGATCCCGCGCGAGCATCTTCGCGTCACGGTGTTCCACGAGGACGACGAGGCGCGGCAGCTTTGGAAGGACGTCGCCGACGTCCCCGACAATCGCATCTACGGACTGGGCGCCAAGGACAACTTCTGGCAGATGGCTGACACCGGTCCGTGCGGCCCGTGCACGGAGATCTACGTGGATCTCGCGCACATGGCCCCGGATTGGGCGTTCCCGAAGGACGCGCACGGCGAGTGGACGAACACCGAGATCTCCGACTATTCGCTCGACGCGTTCGTTGAGGGCGCCGAGGCCGGACGTTTCCTCGAGATCTGGAATCTCGTGTTCATGCAGTTCGACCGGCAGCAAGACGGCACCTTGGTGCCGCTCCCCAAGCCGTCGGTGGATACCGGCGCCGGGCTCGAGCGCATCGCCGCCGTCATGCAGGGCGTGACCAATAACTTTCACACCGATCTGTTCCGCCCGCTCATCGCGCGCGTGGAGGAGGTCGTCGGCATCGGGTATCCGTACCGGCCCGGCGTCGGTCTTGGGACGGCATTCGGCAAGGACGGTCGCGAGATCGATCCGGCATCGTTCCGCGTGATCGCGGATCACGCGCGCGCCACGGCCTTCCTGCTCGCGGACGGCGTCTTCCCGAGCAACGAGGGGCGCGGGTACGTGCTGCGCCGGATTCTCCGTCGCGCGGTGCGTCATGCGTGGCTGCTGGGCCGGCGCGACCCCACACTGGTGCACGTGGTCGAGGTGGTCATCGAGACCATGCGCGATCTCTATCCCGAGCTGCACGTCCGTCGCAAGCATATTCTGGATACGACGCGCGCCGAAGAGGAGCGGTTCCTCACAACGATCGATGCCGGCATGTCGCGCTTCGAGGAGCTCGCGCCGACGGCGTCGACGCAGGGCTCGACGGCCATGCGCGGGACGATCTCGGGCGAGGATACCTTCCGCCTGTACGACACGTTCGGCTTCCCGATCGACCTCACCGAGTTGATGGCGCGTGAGCGTGGCTATCTCGTGGACATTTCTGGCTTCGAGCAGGCGCTTGCGGCACAGCGGAAGCAGTCGCAAGACGACCGGAAGTCGCGACAGATCACCGTCAGTGCCGACGAGTTCGGCGATCCGACGCAGTGGACGCACGATCAGGAGCAGGCGGCCGCGTTGGGGCGGTTCGTCGGCTACGATGTCACCGAAGCGGTGACCGTCGTAACGGCCGTACGTACGCTCCCCGACGGACGGGTGGCGGTGATGCTGCGGGACACGCCCTTCTATGCGGAGTCAGGTGGGCAGGTCTCCGACCACGGCACGATTACCGGTGACGGCTGGTCTGTCAGTGTTTCCGATGTCAAGAAGATCGATGGACGCATTGCTGCCATCGGCACCGTCGTGGGCGAGGTCACCTTTGGCCGGGCGCACGCCGTCGTACCGCGTGCGCGCCGACACGATACCGAGCGCAACCACACCGCGACCCACTTGCTGCACGCGGCCCTCCGCCATGTGCTGGGCGAGCATGTCCATCAGGCGGGGTCGCTCGTGTCACCCGACCGGCTGCGCTTCGATTTCACGCATCACGGTCCGCTGACGCCCGCACAACTCGCGGAGATCGAGGCGCAGGTCAACGCCGGCGTGTGGACGGCGGCACCCGTGAACACACGCGAGTCGGCGTATGCGGACGCGGTCGAGCAGGGCGCGATGGCGCTCTTCGGTGAGAAGTACGGCGATATCGTGCGCGTAGTCGA
>JARIEX010000100.1 GCA_031127095.1 Gemmatimonadota bacterium | reverse complement strand
GTGGAGGGCACCGACCTGCTGGGGCGGTGCCTGCAGCACGAAATCGACCATCTGCACGGCCGTCTGTTCACCGACCGCCTCAGCCTGCTCAAGCGTCGCGCCGCGATGCGTGAGTGGGAGTACGAGAAGGCCAATTACCCGAAGCTCCTGCGTGTGCTCCCCGTCGGCGATCTGCCGAAAGAGCGCGACGCCACACCGCCTGACGTCACGACCTGACCGGAGACCGCCCCGCCGTGCGCATTCTCTTCTGGGGCACTCCCGAGTTCGCCGTGCCGCCTCTTCGTGCCCTGATCGGTGAGGGGCACGAGGTGGTCGGGGTCGTCTCACAGCCCGACAAACCACGCGGCCGCTCGCGGACGCAACTCGACCCGTCGCCCGTCAAGCGCGAGGCGCTCGACGAAGGGATCCCGGTGTTGCAGCCGGAGCGTCCGCGCGGTGACGAGTTTGCCGACGCCATCCGTGCGCTCGCCCCGGACATCTCGGTGGTCGTCGCGTACGGCTGTATTCTGCCGAAGGCCATCATCGACCTGCCGCGCCTCGGCACGCTCAACATCCACGGCTCCATTCTGCCGGCGCTCCGCGGCGCCGCGCCGATTCAGGCCGCGATTCTGCAAGGCATGACGGAAACGGGCATCACCATCATGCAGATGGTCCCCGCGCTCGACGCCGGCGACATGTTGCACGTGCTCCGCACCGGCATCGAGCCCGACGAAACCTACAGCGAGTTGCACGACCGGCTCTCCGAACTCGGGGCACTGGCCATCGTCCAGGCGCTGGCCATGATCGAGACCGGCATCGCACACGCGGTCCCGCAGGACGCAGCGCTGTCCACCTACGCGCCCAAGATCGACCGCGAGATGGCGCGCCTCGACTTCACGTGGTCGGCTGAGCAGGTCTCGCGCGTCACCCGCGCGTTCGATGCGCGGCCGGGGGCGTATGCCCGGTTACGCGACATCGAGACCAAGCTGTTCAGCGTGCGCCTCGTTGGCGACGGCAGCAACGATGCGCTCGACGACCCCACGCGCAACAGTCCGCCGGGCACGGTGCGGGCCGCCAACGACGACGGACTGCTGGTCCGCTGCGGGGAGGGCGCCGTGCGCTTTCTCGATGTCCAGCCCAGTGGCAAGCCGCGCATGACCGCCGCCTCGCTCGCGCGCGGCCGTGGCGTGGCGGTGGGCGATTTGCTCGAGCCCGCATGAGCCACAAGATGCATGCGTCGTCGCATGGGCCAGGCGTCACCGAGTCGCGCACCGCGGCCGCGATGATGCTGGCCGATCTTCGATCGGGCACGCTGCTCGACGCCGCCTTCGACAATCGCGCGGGCGCACTCGACCCACGCGATCGTCGCTGGGTGCAGGAGCTCGTCTGGGGGCTGCTGCGTCAGCGCAACCGGCTCGATGCCATCCTCGCCGAGCGTGTCCGCGGCGGCATCGCGAAGATCGACGACGACGTCACGGATCTCTTGCGACTCGGCACCTATCAGCTGCTGAGCATGGGGAGCGTGCCGCCGTACGCCGCGATCGGGCAGACCGTCGAACTCACCAAGCGTCGTCACGGGATCGGTGCCAGCAAGCTGGCCAACGCCGTACTGCGCCGCATCGATCGCGAGCGCGACACCCTCGAGCCGCCGGTGCCCACCGATCCACTCGAAGCGCTGGCGCTCCGCTACTCGCATCCGCGCTGGGCCATCGCGCGCTGGGTGGACCGGTGGGGGATGGCCGACACCGAGCGGTTGCTCGCCACGAACAACGAGCCTGCCTCGATTACCGTGCGTCCGTACGGCATCGACCGGCCGGCGCTCGACGCAATGCTCGTGGGCGCGGGTGTGATCACCCACGACGTCCCCGTGTGCCCGGAGTCCATCCGCCTGGGCACTGGCGTCGCGCTCACCGAACTCAGCGCGTTCACGCAGGGCCTCCTGTTCGTGCAGGACCCCGCCGCGACCCTCGTGGCGCAGTATGCGCACGTGCCGCACGGGAGCGTGGTGGCCGATCTCTGCGCCGCCCCGGGGGGCAAGGCGCTGGAGCTGGCGCGGCGTGCCAAACTCGTGATCGCGGCCGATCGCAGCATGGCCCGGGTCGATCGCATGGTCACCGGCTTCGGTCGTGTCCACGCCACCAACCTCGTCCCCCTGGTGTGCGATGCGCGCGACGCCGCGGTGGCCGATGCGGACGTGGTGCTGATCGACGTGCCCTGCACCGGCACCGGAACCTTCCGGCGTCACCCCGACGCACGCTGGCGCATGCGCGTCTCCGATTTCGCCGTGCTGCCGGCGCTGCAGCGCGAAATCCTGCTGGCTGCCGCCGACGTCGTGAAGCCGGGCGGGCTGCTCGTGTACAGCACCTGTTCGCTGGAGCTCGAGGAAAACGACGACCAGGTGGAATCGTTCCTCGCCACGCATCGCGAGTTCACGCTGGAACCGCCGCCGGCCGGCACGGTGTCGCCCGACGTACTCGATGAGGGGCTGCTGCGCGTACTGCCGCAGCAGTTCGGTACCGACGGCGCCTTCGCGGCGCGTCTGCGGAGAGCGCACTGATGACTGCCACGCCCCCGATCAACCGGCGCCCGAAAAAGCGATCCAGCGGACCGTCGGCCACGACGCGCCGTTGGATCGTACGGGGTACCGTCGCGGCGCTGGCCGGCTTGATGATCGGCGCCACCGGTGGCGTGATCACGGTCCGCACGCTCGAGCCCGGGCGCGCCAACGCGGTGGACTCCGTGCAGGCCGTCCTCGACAGCCTGGCGCGTGGCACCATTCCCGAGCCCACGGCCATCGAGCGGCAGCAGGAGACCCAGCGGCGCGCCGACAGCGTGGCACAAGCGGCGGCCGACAGCGCGGCGGAGGCCGTCCCCGACGTCCTCCTGCCGGTGCCTGATGTGATCGGCCTCGAAGAGGGCCCGGCGCGGGACCGCTTGCGCGACGCCGCACTCTTGGTGGGCGAGGTGCAGTTCCGCGCGAGCCGGAGTCCCGCCGGGACTGTGCTCGCCACCACACCCGCGGCCGGCAGCCTCGTCGCCGCCACCGCCGCGATCACGCTGTACATCAGTGACGGCCGCACCCCCGTCGACACGTCGTCCACCCTTCCGCTTCACCCGGTTCCATGACCGTTCGCATTGCCCCCTCCGTCCTCAGCGCCGACTTCACCCGTCTGGGCGAGGAAATCGCCATGCTCGATGCCGGCGGCGCCGACTGGATCCATGTGGACGTCATGGACGGGCGCTTCGTGCCGAACCTGTCGTTCGGCGTCAAGATGATCGAAGCTGCGCGGCGTTCGTCGCGCCGGGTCGTCGACGTGCACCTGATGGTGCTGGAGCCCGAACGCTACTTCGATGACTACGCGAAGGCCGGTGCCGACGTACTCACCATTCACGTGGAAGCCGCGCCGCATCTCGACCGGCAGCTCACGCGGATCAAGGAACTCGGCTGCAAAGCGGGCATCGCGCTCAATCCCGCCACGCCGGTCTCGGTGATCGAGGAAGTGGCACATCTGCTCGATCTGGTGTGCCTCATGAGCGTCAATCCCGGCTACGGCGGGCAGAAATTCATCGAGTACTCGGTGGACAAAATCGCGCGCACGCGTCTGCTGCTCGACCAGGCGGGGAGTGATGCCGTGCTCGAAGTGGACGGTGGTATCTCGCGTGACACGATCCACCGGTGCTGGGCCGCCGGGGCCGATACGTTCGTGGCGGGCAACGCGATCTTCGGCGCCACGGATCCGCAGGCGGAGATCGCCGTGCTGCGCGGCCTCTGCGTGGAGCAGGCATGACCGCCAAGCAACAGTGGCTGGTGGTGCTCGGCATCGTGGTGGCACTGGCCGGCGGTGCGTTCGCGGCGTCGCATTTTCTCGAAGACGAGCTGACCAGCGTGTCCGTGGGATCGGACGCACCGGGGTTCGCCGCGAAGACGCTCACCGCCACGCCCGCCATGAAGTCGCTCACCGATTACCGCGGCGAAGTCGTCCTGCTCAACATCTGGGCGACCTGGTGCATCCCCTGTCGCACGGAGATGCCGAGCATCGAAGCCGTCCACCGCGCACTCGGTCCGAAGGGACTCAAGGTGGTGGCGGTCAGCATCGATGACGACGGGGCCGAGCAGAAGATCCGGGACTTCGCGGCGGAGTTCAACCTCAGCTTCGAGATGCTGCACGATGCGAGCGGCGCCATTCAGGGCATCTATCGCACCACCGGCGTCCCCGAGACGTTTGTGATCGGGCGCGACGGCACGATCCGCAAGAAGTGGATCGGTGAGGAGGACTGGAATTCGGCGGGCAACCGGCGCTTGCTCGAATCCATGCTCGCCGAACCGAAGCCGTAGTGACGCCGCAACGCCTGCCGTGGCCGACGCTGTGGCGTGCCCTGTCGGCCCTGCTGCTGTCGGTCGTGCTCTGGGTGTACGTGCATGCCCGTGTCTGACGCCGTCGCGCCGCGTCGCATCCTCGGCATCGAGACCTCGTGCGACGAAACTTCGGCTGCCGTGGTGTACGGAACGCCCACCGAGATGCGGCTCGAGTCGCTGGTGATTCTCTCGCAGGACGTGCACCGGCTGTTTGGTGGCGTGGTTCCCGAGATCGCCAGCCGGCAGCATCTGACCGGCATCGTACCCGCGGTGCGAGCGGCGCTCGATGACGCGCAGCGATCGCTGGCCGATCTTGATGCGATCGCCGTCACGCATGCGCCCGGACTGGTGGGTGCCTTGCTCGTGGGCACCAGTTACGCGAAAGCGCTGGGCTTCACGCACGGCCTGCCCGTGGTGCCGGTGCATCATCTCGAGGGGCACCTGTTCGCCACGCTGCTCGAGCACCCTGACGCCGCACCGCCGTTTACCGCGCTGTTGGTGAGCGGTGGGCACACCATGTTGCTGGACGTCCCGGCGTGGGGGCGGTATCGCATGCTGGGGCAGACGCGCGACGACGCGGCCGGAGAGGCGTTCGACAAGGTGGCCAAGATGCTGGGTCTCCCGTACCCCGGGGGGCGCCATATCGAAGCGCTCGCACGCGAAGCCGAGGCCCCGGCGCGCACGCACCCGCACCGCTTTGCGCGTCCGATGCTGCGGAAGTCGGCGCAGCCGGGCGACGAGGATTACTATGATTGCTCCTTCAGCGGCCTCAAGACGGCCGTGTTGTATGCCGTGCGCGCGGCCGAGCAGGCGGGTGCGCTGGAGGCGCAGCGCGCTGGAATCGCCCGTGGGTTTCAGGACGCCCTGATCGATACGCTCGCGGAGAAGGTGGCGCGCGCGGCGCGGATTCATCGGCGGACGCGGGTGGTGATGGGAGGCGGTGTTGCCTGCAATCAGGCGCTGCAGGATGCCATCCGGGAACGCCTGGCGCCCCGCGTGACCGTCTTCGCTCCCACGCCGCGACTGGCCACCGACAACGCCGCGATGATCGCTGCCGCCGGCTTGTTCCGCTTCGCCGCGGGCGAACGGGCGACCCCCACAATGACGGCGCAATCGTCGTTGCCGATTCCCGGTATCTTTTCCTAGGGTCGTCCGGCACAGCCCGCCGCCCCGTGTTCTCTCCTTCGCCCCCGGACCATCCGTGTCGCCCATCATTCATCACCCCACTGCGTTCAAGCTCGGCTTCCTCGAACTGACCGGCTTCGGTCTGGCCGTGCTGATGGCGTTCGTGATTGCGCAGATCGTGTGTCAGCGCGAGTTCTGGCGTCGTGGACAGAACGCCGAGGCGGAGGCCATGCCCGACATCGTCCTCGCGGCGCTGGTGGGGACCCTGCTGGGCGCCAAGACCTACTACGTGGTGCTCACCGGCGACCCCTCGGCGTTTTTCAGCCGCGGGGGATTCGTGTTCTGGGGCGGCTTCATGGGATCGGTGGCGCTGTGCTATGCCACGATCCGCTACAAGAAGCTCGACTTCCTGCGGATCGCCGACGTGGCCGGCATCGCGATCGCCGCCGGCTACTCGGTGGGACGGACGGGGTGCTGGGCCGTGGGGGACGACTACGGCCGGCCCTTCAATGGGTTCTTCGCCACGCAGTTTCCCGAGGGCGCTCCGCCGAGCACCGCGGCGGTGATGGCGGACCAGTTCGGCGTGCAGTTCCCCGCCGGGACGAACCCCACCGACGTGATCGCAGTGTATCCGACGCAGCTGTACGAGACGCTGATGGGATTCGTGATGTTCGCGATTCTGTGGCGCTTCCGGAAGCACACGCATCAGGCCGGATGGCTGTTTGGCTTCTATTGCATTCTGGCCGGGATCGAGCGGTTCATCGTGGAGTTCTTCCGCGCCAAGGATGACCGTCTGGTGCTGGGGTTCTCGACCGCACAAATCATCGGCATCGCGATTTTCACGATCGGGGTGGCGATGATGGCGGCGAAGACGAAGAAGAGTGGTCCGTTGGCTGCGGCGTAAAGCCCACGGCCCATGGCCCATGGCCCACGGCAGAAAGCCGACCGCCTGATCGCCCATAGCCCGGGAGCCGACAGCGCTGTGGGCCCGGGCTATGGGCGATTGGGCTGTCTGCTGTGGGCTTTGGGCTTTGGGCCGTGGGCCGTGGGTCTGAAAGCCGAACCAGCTGCTCCCCATTGCGGTCACTGGCGGTCGCCGTGTATACTCCAATACACGCTTTGAGAAACATTCTCATCTAACGCCGTGGCATCGCTCCCGCTTCCCACTCTCCAGTCCGCTACTCCCGCGACCGCACGCACCACGTGCGCGTTGAACGCGTGTCCGGCGGGGACGCGGGTCACCGTGGTGGATATCGAATGCTCAGGCGACGAGGCCTGCCGCCTCCGCGCCTTGGGCTTCTGTGAAGGCGCCAGCGTGAACGTCATCGACGCGCGGGATGCCATGCTGCTCGAGGTGCGCGGAACCCGCCTCGCGCTCGGTTCTGCCCTGACGGCCGGCATCACCGTCCAGCCCACCCCCCCGCGCGCATAGCGCGGCTGGCGTGGCGCTCATTCCGCGGCGTACGTCCCGCGGCCGCGTCAGGAACCGGTGAACTCCCTGCCCCGCCCTCCGTTGCCAGACCACCCGGCAACGCCCGCCCCATCGGCGGGCCCTGACACCACCGCTCCGGCCGACCGGGCCGCGCTGCGCGTCGCGATCATCGGCAATCCGAACACCGGCAAGACGACGCTCTTCAACGCCCTCACCGGATTGCGCCAGCGCGTCGGCAACTTCGCGGGCGTCACCGTCGAGCGTGTCGAGGGTGGATTCAAGGGGCCCGACGGCCGGCGCGTCGTCGTGCTGGACTTGCCGGGGAGCTACTCCCTCTCGGCCGGGTCGCCGGACGAGCAGGTCGCGCTCGAAGTGCTCCTTGGCCGTGACGCCGATCGCTGGCGCCCGGACGTGGTGCTGGTGGTGGTCGATGCCTCGCATCTCGAGCGCAATCTCTTTCTCGCCAGTCAAGTCATCGAGCTCGGCGTTCCCGTCGTCGTCGCGCTGAACCAGTTCGACATCGCCGAAGCCCAAGGGCTGCACATCGACGTGCCCGAGCTCATCCACGCGCTCGGCGTGCCGATTGTCCCCACTGTCGCGAAGCGCGGCGAAGGACTCGAGCCGCTCAAGCGTGCGCTCACCATCGCCGCGGCGTTGCCGGCGCCCACGCGCCGCTTCTCCCTCCCCGAGCCCGCGCAGTCAGCGCTCGCGCCGCTCGAGGCCTGCCTCGTGGCCGACGGCCTTTCCGCGACCGCTGCGCGCATGGAAGCCCTCCGGCTCCTTGGCCTGCAGCGCGTCGGTCCGCATCTCGAGCAGGTCCCCGGTCTCTCCGACGCCATCCGCGCGGCCTCCGACGAACTACGCAGTGTGGGTTTCGTCCCCACCCGCCTCGAATCCGAGCTCCGCTACGCGTGGATCGCGCAGGTCGTCGAGCGCACGGTCACTCAGGCGCGCGCCGTCACGGGAAACGTGAGTGACCGGATCGACCGCTTCGCGCTGCATCGCGTGTGGGGGCCGGTCATCTTCCTCGCGCTCATGCTCCTGGTGTTTCAGGCAGTCTTCTCGTGGGCGACGCCGCTCATGGACGGCATCGAAGCCGTGATCGCGGCGGTCGGCGGGCTGATCGGCGCGCAGCTCCCCGCCGGCGACTTGCGCTCACTGGTAGTCGATGGCGTCTTCGCCGGCGTGGGTTCCGTGCTGGTCTTTCTGCCGCAGATCGCCATCCTCTTCGCGTTCATCGGCATCCTCGAGCACTCCGGGTACATGGCGCGCGCGGCGTTCCTGATGGATCGCGTGATGCGCACCGTCGGCCTGCACGGCAAGAGCTTCATTCCGATGCTCTCCGGATACGCCTGTGCGGTTCCGGGGATCATGGCCACGCGCACTATCGAAGACCCCAAGGACCGGCTGGCCACGATCATGGTGGTCCCGCTCATGAGCTGTTCGGCGCGACTGCCGGTGTACACGCTGCTCATCGGCGCGTTCGTGCCGGCCACCACGATCATCCCCGGGCTCACGCTGCAGGGGGCGACGATGCTGATCATGTATCTGCTGGGCACGGTGGTCGCGCTGGCCGTGGCGGCGGTGTTCAAGCGCACGCTGCTCAAGGGCCCGGTGCGCCCCATGATTCTCGAGCTGCCACCGTACCGGGTACCAAGTCTCGCCTCGCTCGGCGTGTCGGTCGTGCAGCGGTGCCAGCTGTTCCTGCAGCGCGCCGGCACGGTGATCCTCGCGCTGTCGATCGTGCTGTGGGCAATGGCGACCTATCCCAAGTCCCCCGACGATCCTTCATTGCCGCTGGAACGCCAACAGGAGCAGCAGCTCGCGCACTCCGTGCTCGGCCGCATCGGACACGGGATCGAACCCATCGTGCGCCCGTTGGGGTACGACTGGAAGATCGGCGTCTCGATCGCCGCCAGTTTCGCCGCGCGTGAGGTGTTCGTGTCCACCATGGGCACGATCTACGGCGTCGGCTCGGAGAGTGAGCAGGCGCTCACCACCCGGCTGCAATCGGAGATCAATCCGCGCACCGGTACGCGTGCGTACACGCCGCTGATCGCGATCGGCCTGATGGTGTTCTACGTGTTCGCGCTGATGTGCATGAGTACGATCGCCGTGACGGTGCGCGAAGCGGGGGGCGGCCGCCTCGGATGGCAGTGGGCGGGACTGCAGTTCGCGTACATGCTGGGGCTGGCCTATGGTGCGGCGTGGCTGGTGTACGCCGGCGGCACCGCACTCGGTCTGGGGGGATAGCACCGATGGAGGCACAAACCATTGTCACCGCGCTCATCGTCGCCGGCGCCATCGCGTCCGTAACGCGTCGCGTGTGGCGCGCCGTGTCGGCGGCACGCGCGCCGAAGTCCGGTTGCGGCTCCGACTGCGGCTGCGGTCACTGACCGCGCTGCAGGCAGGACCGTCCTACCGTAACTCGCTCGCGATGCCGGGCCACGCCTCGTCCGCTGCGGCAAACACGGCACGCACCGTGTCCACCCAGCGGCGCCAATCGGCGATGCGCGTATCGAGCGCGCCCCCCCGCAGGGCATCCCCCGCGACACCCATCATGTCGATCGCGGCGAACACCGGTTCCGCCTCCTCCTCCACGGCGGCTTCGATCGCCCGCTGACCGGCGGGCTCGCCGGGCGCGGCGGCTGCCGCGATCTCGGCGAGCGCGCGTGCGCATGCGTCGGCCAGGGCACCGGCATCCAGCAGCATCACCTGACGGGCGGGATCGCTGATCCCCTCCACTGCGCGCCGCGCCGCCAGCAGCGGCGCAAACCAGCAATCGTGTGCCGGCGCCGGGGTGCCACGGGCCGACCCGAGCGACTTGAGACCACGCGTGAGCTCGGGGATCGCGCACGCGCGGTCGAGCAGCAGCAGGCCCAGTGCGCGCAACTGCTCGTTGCCACTCACGTCGAGCACATCGTTGCCCACGAGGTACACGGTGAGCGACGACGGACCCACGGTGAGCCCGTCGATGCCGGATGACGAGAGGCGCCATGGGGCAGCGTCGTGCCACCCGAGCACCAGATCATCCCGCTCGAGCGTCACGGCGGCCACCGTGTCGATCTCGCGCCCCCGCACGATGCCGACGACACGCGCCTGCACCGGGTCGGGGGACTCGAGCATCGGCGGCGTCGCGGGCATCTCAGGCAAGGATGGCGTCAACGACGGCCTGCGTTTCCGTCAGATTCGCGAACACCGCGGCCGGGTCGTGGGCCGCCAACTCGTCGGTGCTGTAGCGTCCCGTCGCGACCCCAAGCGCGCGAACGCCGAGCGCCCGGCCGCAGTGGATATCGGCCGGCGTGTCGCCGATGATCACGATGCGATCGCCGGCCACGTCGAGGCCGAGCAGATCGCGGGCGCGACGCTGCGCGACGGCCGGCAGCTGGGGCCGTTCTTCGTGATCGCACCCGAAGGCGTTGGCGCGAAACTGCGTGAAGTCGACGCCCACCGCATCGAGCTTCCGGCGCGCTCCGCGCTCGATGTTGCCCGTGAGCAGCCCCAGCGTGACACCGGCATGTCCACGCAGCGTGTCCAGCAACGTCGGAATGCCATCGCACAGCCGCGCGCCGGGAGTCCCATCGCGCGACAGTTCGGCGTCGAGTCCGTGCACGTACTCATTCAGCAAGTCGTCGAGCCGGCTGGTGATCGTCGCATCGGTGAAGCCGGCCTCGCGCATCTGCTCACGCGCAATCTGCCGGTCGGTCTTGCCGTCGTACCGGTAGGTGGTGTCGCCGGTGGTGCCAAACACGCGCAGCAGCGCGTTCTCCATGGCCCGGCGCCCCGCGCCATCGGACCAGAGCAGGGTGCCGTCGATATCGAACAGAACGAGCTTCACGAGGTCTGGATTGAAGGGGAAACCGGTGACACACGAACCATCGGCCGTGCATGCGCCGTTCGCGACAACAGCAGACCGGCCGTGATGAGTGCCGCGCCGAGCAGTTGCCACGGGGTGGGGCGCTCACCCAGCATGAGCCACGCGAACGCCAGCGCGACGATGGGCTGCAGGTTGCCGTACATGGCGGTGCGGGTAGCGCCGAGCACGCGCACTCCGCGATAAAACAACAGGTAGGCCACGACCAAGGCGCCGATGCCGGCGTAGGTGACACTCCCCCACGCCGCCAGCGGCACGGCACGCCAATCGAGCGCGAGGAGGTCGGGCATGGCCACCGTCAGCAGGAGTAGACCGCCGCTGGCCATCGTGATCGCCGACAGGTGCAAGGGATGCGCGCTCTTGGTGTACGGCTGCAGCATGACGCTGAAGAACGCCCACATGATGCTGCCGGTGGCGATCAACGCCGCACCCACCATGCCATCGGCACCCCCGGCAAAGCTGCGTGCACTGCCCACCACGCAGGCCACGCCAAGCAACTGCAGACCGATCCCGCTCCATCCCCGCAACGGCAGCCGCTCGCGCCCCAGCAGACGCGAGATGATGGCGATCCACGCCGGCCCCGCCGCCACCACGAGCGCCGCCACACCGGCACGGGTACGCGACATGCCGAAGATGAAGAACAGCTGATAGAGGCCGTTGCCCACCACCCCCAGCAACAGCAACGTGACGAGGTCACGCCGCTTGGGCAGCGCCGTGTCGCGCACGAACAACGCAATAACGAACAGGACGACGGCCGCCAGCGCCACGCGCAACCCGTTGAACGTGAGCGGCGACAACACCCGCAGCCCGGACTTCACGACGCTGTAATTGATCCCCCAGATCAGCGACATGACGATCAGCCCGAGATCGGTGGATCCGAAGCCCGGCCGGGTCGCTGAATCGGTGGATGCGGTGGTCGACATGATTGGTCAAATCTAGACACCCCGGCCACGGCAGGTGGAATCCCCGCGCGGGGGCCGGTAGCTTGCACGCCATGCACGTATCCTTTGCGCTTTTTGCCGACGCCGCGAATATCTCCCAGGAAGGAAAGCTCAACATCCTGGGCGTCTTCGACGCCGTGCACGCCGGACAACTGCCCGCGCTGCACCCCCGCGCCACGTTCGTGGTGCGCATCAAGGCCCGTCCCGGCGACGCAGGCGACCACCCGATGACGCTGCGCTGGATCAACCCGCGCGGCACCGAACTGTGGGTGTCGAACGCCGAACTGTCGATCGCCCCGCCACCGCCGGGGACCACGGAGCTCGACATGCCGGTCATCGTCCAGCTCGATCTCCCGCTCGACGTCACGGGGGACTACCGCATGGTGGTCGAACTCGGCGACGAAAAGCGCGGCGAAGCACGGCTGCATGTGGCGGGGCAACCGGTGATGCCGGGGGCAGGGACGGGGATGCTGTCCTAGCCGTGTCCGCGGTTAGGTCCTCACGCGGTTACATCCTGACGC
>JARIEX010000006.1 GCA_031127095.1 Gemmatimonadota bacterium | reverse complement strand
ATTATCCCCGTATGGACCGCAACGCTCCGTGCCCCTGTGGCTCCGGCCGCAAATTCAAGAAGTGCCACGGCGGCGCCGTGCCCCCCGAGGCGGCCACCCTCCCGCACGCCGTGCGCGCCAGCGTGCTGCGCGCCGAGGCGGTGATGCAGCGCTCCCAGCGCATCACGCAGGAGATCGTGGACTGGGCCGACCGTCGGCTCACCCCCGAGTGGATGAATACGGCCTACGATGCGTGGGGGCTCGGCCCAGACGACGAACTCCCCGCCGAAGAGGGCGATCTGTTTACGACCTGGGCGGTGTACCACTTCGCCGCGCGCGACGCCGACGGTCCTGTGGCCGCCCAGTGGCTGGCCGCGCAGCAGGCCCGCCACGGCGCGCGC
The DNA here is from genome assembly GCA_031127095.1 of Gemmatimonadota bacterium. Classification (GTDB taxonomy): domain Bacteria; phylum Gemmatimonadota; class Gemmatimonadetes; order Gemmatimonadales; family Gemmatimonadaceae; genus Gemmatimonas. Next base: position 51,553 of record JARIEX010000006.1, on the reverse strand, counting down.
ACGGACGCCGACACCGTGGCACTGGTCCACGCGCAGCGCGCCGGCATCCTCGGCGTGTGGGAGGTGGTCGACGCCGAACCGGGCGTCGGTGTGTCGGTGCGCAATCGCCTCCCGCTCGCTGCGGACCTCTCCCCGGACGACGGCGAACCGTACGTGTACGAGAGCGACGCCAGCCACGATCTCGCCCCCGGCCGCTGCGTGCTCGCGTATCTCCTCCATCTCGACGACGTACACGTGTTCGGCGGGCTGCACGATGTGCCGCTCGAACGGCCTGAACTGGACGAGGTGCTCAGCGCGGTCGCGGTGGGCGACACCGTGTTGAGGGTGCGCGCGTACTGGTTCACCGCGGTGGCACACTATTTCGACCGGCTCGACGCCGAAGAGCCGGCGGATGGCGAGGAATTTCTGGCGGAGGAGCCGTCGTGAGCGGGAGCGCCTGAACGACGCGCTCGTCGGCGTCCACCCGCTGGCGGGTGGGCGGTGCGTGCGGTAGCGTGCACCCCGTGACCGCCGCGCCTTCCGACCTCCGCACGCCACCGCGCGTTGTTCTGCCACTGCTCACGCCGTCGCAGCGCGCTGCCTTGGAAGCACTCATCCCCTGCGTGCTCGAGGGCGCGCCCCGTGGGGCCGACGTGGCCGCCGGCTCGCGCGCCGACTTTGTGGCGCGGTGCGACGCGCGGCTGGAGGGGCTGCCGCCGCACCGCCGCGCCCAGCTGGGGCTGGCGCTCGATGTGCTCGCGGGACGTATCGCGGTGGCGCTGGCCACCGGTGTGCCCCGTCGCTTTGCGTCGCTCACCCTCGCGCAGCAGCGCCGGTGCTTTGGCCGCTGGCTCGACTCGCCGCTGGCCCCGCTGCGCTCGGCATCGCACTCCGTGCGGCGCCTGATGCTGGCCGTGCACTACGCCCAGCCCGAGGTGGCTGAGGCGGTCGGCTATGCCGGGCCGCTGCAGTCGCGCACCCCGCGCGTGCCGTGGGAGGGCCCCCTGCCGGCGGCTGAGCCCGGCTCGCCCCCGGTGGTGGAACCGGTGGCCCGCGGCCCCGTCGTGCTGCCCACGGTCATTGCCCCCGATCCGCTGCCGCGGGGGGTGGTACCGGCGGTGGCCATGCGCGACGACCTGCACAGCACCGCGGACGTGGTCGTGATCGGCACCGGCGCCGGCGGTGCGGTGACCGCGGCGCGGCTGGCGGAGGCGGGATTCCGCGTGGTCGTGCTCGAGTCGGGGGCGTATCGCTCGCGCGCGGATTTCAACGAGCGTGAGGCGGAGCTCACCGAGCAGCTGTACGCGGATGGCGCGCTGCGCACGACCGACGACGCCTCGGTGGCGCTGGTGCAGGGGAACACCGTGGGCGGGTCGACCACGGTGAATTGGATGATCATGCTGCGCACGCCGGACTTCGTGCTCGAGCAGTGGGCGGCCGAGTCGGGGGTGTATGGCATGACGCCGCGCGACATGAGCGCGGTGTTCGACCGGATCGAACGGGAGGTGCACGCCAGCGCCGTGCCGGAGGATGCGCATTCCGCCAACAACCGCATTCTGCTCGACGGCGCGCGCGCGCTGGGGTGGAAGGTGTCCACGGCGCAGATCAACGCCACCGGCTGTGTGCGCTGCGGCTTCTGCGGGGTGGGATGCCGGCACGACGCGAAGCAGTCCACGCTGCTCACCTTCGTGCCACGCGCCCTCGCGGCCGGGGCCATGGTGTATGCGGACACGCACGTTGACCGGATCGAGCGCATCGAGCGCGATACCGGCTCGGGGACGCCACCGCTCAAGCGCGTGCACGCCACTGTGCGCGATCCGCGCTCGGGGCGTCCGGCGCGCGCCCTCACCATCGACGCGCCCATCGTGGTGGTGGCGGGCGGCGCTATCGGTACCCCGGCACTGCTGCAGCGCTCCGGGCTGGGCGGTGGCGGGGTGGGCCGGTGGTTACGGCTGCACCCGACCACCGCCATCTGGGGGCGCTACGACCGCGAGATCGTGACCAGCACCGGCATTCCGCTCTCCACGATGTGCGACGAGCACCTTCGCTGGCGCGGCACCGACTTCGGCTTCTGGATCGAGACGCCCCCCATGCACCCCTCGTTCACGGCGGCGGCGATGCCGGGCTTCGGGCGTGGCCATCACGAGCTCATGTCGTCGTTCAATCAGCTGGGCGTATTGATCGGTCTCACGCGGGACGGGGCGGAACGGCAGCGGTCCAGCGGGGCGGTGCGGACCAATCGCCGTGGGGAGACGTCGATCACCTATGCGCTCACGGCCGAGGACCAGCGACGCGTCCGCGCCTCCCTGTCGGCGAGCGCGCGGCTGCACTTCGCGGCCGGCGCGCGGGAGGTCGGCACCATGCACTCCACGCCGATCGTGGTCCGGTCGGCGGCCGACGTGGCGCGCCTCGAGCAGGGGTCCGTCGGGCCGAATCGCATCGGGCTCTTCTCGGCCCACGTGAACGGCACCTGCCGCATGGGCACCGATCCCGCCACGTCGGGGGCCACGCCCGATGGGGAGCGGCACGGCGTGCGTGGGCTGTACATTGCAGACGGGTCGTTGCTGCCGACGGCCCTTGGCGTCAACCCGCAGGAAACGATCATGGCGGTCGCGACTGTGCTCGCCGAACGCATGGCGATCCGGCACGCGGGCATGCTCTCGCTGTAACCCGCTGCCGCTGGACCGTCCGCCCTCCGACCCCGACGACGCATGAGTAAGGGAGAGAAGAAACGCCGTCGCGCCCTCGACGCTTACGCAACCCTGCAGCGGGCCGCCACGATGGCGGCGGCGCAGGTTGAACAGGCGGTGCATCCGTTCGGGCTGTCGGCCTCGCAGTTCGGCGTGCTCGAGACGCTCGAGGAGCGCGGTCCGGTGCATCAGCAGGAGCTGGCCGAGGCGCTGGGGCGCAGCAAGGCCCAGATGACGGCCATCATCGACGCGCTGGAAGCCCGCGGCTGGGTGCGGCGCGAGCGTCATGCCACCGACCGCCGTTTTATCACGGTGCACCTCACCGATGACGGACTCGGCGTGCTACACACCGCCGCGCCGGCCCGCAGTGAGGCTATCGTGGCGATCATGCGCGAGGTGAGCGGCGAGCAGCGCGCGCGCCTGGCACGGCTGTGCCGCCGCCTGCTACGGGTGCTCGATCCCGACGGGTCCGACAGCGCCGACGAGGCACACGACGATCTGACCGCCGAGGAGCCGGATGCGCCGGCTCCCGACTCTTCGCTTCCCACACCGACGTAACCGATGGCCGGACGCCACTTCCTCCAGATTCCCGGCCCCACGCCGGTTCCCGATCGCCTGCTGCGCGCGATGCACCGCGCGATGGAAGATCACCGTGCCCCCGCCTTCCCGGCCCTGACGCACTCGATCCTGTCGCGGCTGCCGCAGGTCGTGCACCAGACCAAGGGTGAGCCGTTCGTGTTTCCGGCCACCGGCTCGGCGATGTGGGAGGCGGCACTCGTGAACACGCAGAACCCAGGGGCGCGTCTGCTGGCGGTGCGCTTCGGTCAGTTCTCGCACCTGTTCATTCAGACGGCGCGCGCGCTGGGCTATCAGGTGGACGTGATCGAAGAGCCGTGGGGCGAGGCCGCCGATCCGGCGCGCATCGAAGCCGCGCTCGCCGCCGATACGAACCACGAAATTCAGGGTGTGCTGCTGGTGCACAATGAAACGGCCACCGGCGTCACGAGCGACGTGGCAGCCGTGCGGGCCGCCATCGATCGCGCGCAGCATCCCGCGCTGCTGTACGTGGACGGCGTGAGCTCGATCGCCAGTCTCGACTTCCAGTTCGATGCGTGGGGCGTGGACTGCGCCATTACGGGCACGCAGAAGGGGTTCATGCTCCCCGCGGGGCTCGGCATTCTCTACATGAGCGACAAGGCGCTGGCTCGCGTGGACGGATGCACGATGCCGCGTGCGTACTTCGACCTGCGTCCCATGCGCAGCAACAATGCACAGGGCTACTTCCCCAGCACGCCGGCGCTGTCGCTGCTGTTCGGGCTCGACGAGGCGCTGACGATGCTGCTGGACGAGGGGATGGACGCGGTGGCCGAGCGGCACCGGTTCCACGCCAGCGGGATCCGGGCGGCAGTGGATGCGTGGGGACTGCGCCAGTGCGCCAAGCGCCCCGAGATCGCCTCGAATTCGCTGACGGCGGTGATGGTGCCCGAGGGGCACGACGCGCGGCGTGTGATCGAGCTGGCCTTCACGCGGTACGACATTTCCCTCGGGTCGGGGCTGAACGAAGTGGCCGGCAAGGTGTTTCGCATCGGCCATCTGGGCGACACCAACCGCCTCACGCTGGCCGGGGCGCTGGCCGGGGTCGAGATGGCGCTGTGCGATGCGGGGATTCCGGTCACGCTGGGGAGCGGCGTCGGCGCCGCGCTGCAGCAGTGGCGCGTGGGCGATGCGGTGTCCGCATGAGCGAGGCGCGCCCGATCCGGGTGGTGGTGACGCGGAAGATGCCGGCGCCGGTCGAGGCCGCGATCGCCGAGCGCTACGACGCGCTGTTCAACAAGACCGATGTCGCGCTGGCGCCCGACCAGCTCAAGCAGGTGCTGCAGCAGGCCGACGTGGTGATGACCACGGTGACCGACCGTTGGACCGAAGAAATCTTCAGCGCGCCCGGCATTCGCGCGCGGATGCTGTGCAACGTCGGTGTGGGGGTCAATCACATCAATGTGGCGGCGGCCAAGCGCGCCGGCATCACGATCAGCAACACGCCCGATGTCGTCACCGATGACACGGCCGACATCGCGATCGCGCTGATGCTGATGGTCATGCGCCGCCTCGGCGAAGGCGAGCGCCATGTGCGCAGTGGGGCGTGGGGCGGCCTGCGGCCCACGTTCATGCTGGGGCGCACACTGCGTCGCAAGACGCTGGGGATCGTGGGCTACGGCCGCATCGGCCGTGCGGTGGCGCGTCAGGCGGCCGCGGCGTTCGACATGAAGATCATCTACCACGCGCCGCGCGATCCGCGCATTGATGATCCGGCGACGGCCGGCCCCGAGGGGGCCGAGCGGGTGGATTCGCTCGAGACGTTGCTGGCGCGGGCCGATGTCGTGTCGTTGCACTGCCCCGCTACGCCGGAAACGCGCCATCTCATGAACGCGCGCACGCTCGCGCTCATGCCCGAGCACGCGTATCTCGTGAACACCGCGCGTGGCGACGTGGTGGATGAGGCGGCGCTGGCGGCCGTGCTGCAGGCGCGGAAGATCGCGGGGGCCGGACTCGACGTGTATGAATTCGAACCCAGCGTGACGGCCGAGCTCAAGGAGCTCGAGAACGTGGTGCTGCTGCCGCACCTGGGCAGTGCGACGATCGAGACGCGCACGAACATGGGGATGCGCGCGCTGGCCAATCTGGACGCCTTCGTGGCCGGTGCCGCGGTGCCGGACCTGGTCTGATCGCGTGGTGCATGCGGGACTGTCTGAAGAGTTACACCCCGAGCCGCCCGTCCCGCGCGTGGTCGGTTCGCTGCTGCACTTCACGGAAATCCGCTCGCGGTTTCTGCCACATCCGCATGATGTGACCATCTGTTTGCCGCCGGATTACGAGCGGCAGCCGGACCGGCGCTATCCGGTGCTGTATCTGCACGACGGGCAGAACGTTTTCGACGATCTCGCGCTGTCGCCGTTCGGTGTGCAGTGGGGGGTGGACACCACGGCGCGGGCGCTGATGCATGCGCAGGTGATCGAGCCGATCATCATCGTGGCCATCGGGAATGCGGGGCGTGACCGGATCGACGAGTACACGCCCACGCGCGATAACGCGCACGACGCCGGCGGGCTGGCCGACCGCTACGGCCGGATGCTGGTGTACGAGCTCAAGCCGTGGGTGGACCACAATTGGCGCACGCGGCGTGGACCGCGGGACACCGGCCTCGCGGGCAGTTCGCTGGGCGGACTGCTCACGCTGCACCTCGGACTCACACATCCGGCGGTGTTCGGCAAGCTCGGCTTGCTGTCGCCCAGCGTGTGGTGGGACGACCGGTGGATCGTGCGGCAGCTCGTGGCCAGTGATGCGCGGCGCCCCGACCTGTCGATCTGGCTGGATGTCGGCACCGGCGAGCAACGCATGCTCAAGGGGACGCGACTGCTGTACCGCATGCTCGTGCGTCAGGGATGGCGCCCCGGGCACGATCTGGCGTATCTGGAAGTGGAGGGGGCCCTGCACGACGAGCGCGCGTGGGGCGAACGCACCGGGCTGTTTCTGCGGTTTCTCTTTCCGGCGATGACGTCGTCGGCGGACGCCATGGCCATGGCGATGTCATCGGGGATGTCATGAACGCACTGATCGATGACCAGTACGCGCCGTTTACGCCGAAGGCGTTCACGTTTCTGCGCGGGATCGCGAAGCACAACCGGAAGGAATGGTTCGAGGCGCACCGGGCCGACTTCGAGCACGAGATTAAGCGTCCGCTGGCGCATCTGGTGGAGGAAGTCGATGTCCACCTTGCGACGATCGTGCCGGAGATCATCGGCTCGCCGAAGAAATCGGTGTTCCGTATTCACCGCGACGTGCGCTTTTCAAAGGACAAGTCGCCGTACAAGACGCACGCGGCCTGCTGGTTTTTTCATCGGGACGCGGGACGTGGCGTGGGGACCGAGGCGGCCCACGGCGGCGCGGGCTTCTATTTCCACCTCGAGCCCGGCCAATCGTTCTGTGGTGGCGGGATCTGGATGCCGCCGCGGTCGGCGGTGACCAAGATCCGTCAGGCGCTCACCGACGACCTCGAGGGGTTCGAGGCGATCGTGAAGGGACGCACGTTCCGCCGCCGTTTCGGTGACCTGGACACCGACGGCATGCTGACCCGGCTGCCGCGTGGGTACGCGGCGGATCATCCGGCGGCCGGCTGGCTGCGGTACCAGTCGTTCACGGCGTGGACCGCGCTGACGCCCGACGATGTGTTCAGTCCGGCGCTGCCGCGCACGCTGGCGGGGCATTTCAAGGCCATGACGCCGTTTGTGCGGTGGTTGAATGGGGCGCTAGGGTTGCGTGAGGCAGTGAGCCGATAGGTTGTGACCTGCCAACTGCTTAGGGAGCAGGGGGAGGGTGTCAGGACGGAGGGGGCAGGTAACGCCGTTGCTCTTCCCTCCTCCCTGACACCCTCCTCCCTGCCTCCTCAGCAGTTGGCAGTTCCCCACCCCTCGCCGGTACCGCCCAGCCCCAGCGCTGGTGAGATTGCCTGTTCATGTCGAAGACGCTGAAGCTCCTCCTGGACGTGCTGATCGGTGCCGCGATACCGATCCTCGTTCTGAAGTACGGGACCGCGCCGCTCGGGACGCTCAACGCGTACCTCACGGCGGCGATGATTCCCGTGGCCTGGGTGCTCATCGATCTGCTGGTGATCACCCGCCGCTTCAATTTCATCACGGCGTTCGTGGGGCTCACGTCGCTGATGCGCGGGGCGCTCGCGTTCTGGTACGTGGACGGGCTGCTGTTTGCCGTGAAGGACAGCGCGTCGTATGTGGTCTCGTTCCTGGTGTTCGGCGTGACGGCGCTGGTTGGTGTGCCGGTCACGCGGGCCATTGCGTTGCAGGGGCTGGGTCCGGATACGCCGCAGCGTGAGCAGCAGATGAATCGACTGCTGGACGAGCCCACGGTGGGACGGGCCATGCGGAAGGCCGGCATCCTGATCGGCGTGACGAATCTGGCGGCGGGAGTGGTGAACTTCCTGATCAACTACCGCATGGTGCTGGCGCCGTTCAATACGCCGGCGTTCAACGATCAGGTGGCCAACGTGAACGCGATCACGCGCTTCGTGCTGGTACTCCCCGACATGATCGCGATTTTCTTCGCCTTCTCGATGATGTACAAGGCGATGTACGCGCTGCTGCCCGCCGACGACGGCGCCGGCAGTGCAGCGGATGAGTTCTGGCGGCTGCTGGCCCGGCGTGAGGAGTCGCTGGCCGAAGGGGCCGCCGCGCTGGCTGCCGGCGACGTGCAGAGCCGCGCCGCGCGTCAGGCGCGGGAAGAGTTCGGGCTGAGCTGACGGCGGAGCGAGGCACCTGACGTTGTGTACAGCAATGTCTGGTCTTCACGGCTCCCGCTCTCCTGCAACATGTTCGTGACGCTGGCGTGATACGGCTGTCTCCGATTCTTCGGCCGGTCCTTCGTATGTTCGCGGTGAACAACGATCGCCTGTCTGATCGTTTCATTCGCGACACATCTCCATACAGAGGACGCCGGTTCCATGCGCTACCCCTCCAGCTTACCAACGCGCGCACTGGTTGCCTCGTGCAGCCTGCTCGTCGCCGCGTGCAGTGACGATTCCACCACCAATGTGCAGCCGGTCGCACCGGTCGCGCTCAAGAACCAGTCGGTCACGCCGGCCCTGATCAAGTCGTTGGTGTCGGGCGTCGAGATCTACAGCCTCATCAGCAGCGACGATGTGCTGGCCGCTTCACCGACCTACCGCTTCGGCGGCTCGGCCGACGGCAGCGGCTTCATCAAGAACACCGATGGGTCGTTCACGGCGCTCGTGAACCACGAAGACAACTTTGCCGTCTCGCGTATCCGCTTCGACAAGGACCTGAAGCCGGTCTCCGGTGACTACGTCGTGAACTCGACCGCCGGTCGCTACCGACTCTGCTCGGCGTCCTTGGCCACCGTCGCCGAACACGGCTTCAGTGCCTTCATCACGGCCGGTGAGAGCAACGAAGAGTCCGAAATGCTCGCGGTGGATCCGTCGGGCGCGGCCAACACGCCCAAGTACCTGTCGGCCTTCGGGCGTTTCAACGCCGAGAACGCCGTGCCGCTTCCCAAGGTGGCGTTCCCGAACCGCACGGTCGTCATTATCGGCGACGACGATTCGGGCGCGGAAGGGGGCCAGGTGGCCATGTACCTCGCGAATACCGTGGGCGATCTCGACAACGGCAACTTGTACGTGCTCGCACGCGCCGACAACAACACGCGCGAACGCGACATGGTGATCGGCCAGACGTATCCCGTGCAGTTTCGCCAGATTACCGGCCAGAAGACGCTGACGGGCCGTCAGGTCAACCTCGCCGGCGCGGCGCTCAACGCCGTGCGCTTCGCGCGCGTCGAAGACGTGGACTACCGTAAGGGCTCCGATGTCAACAACCGCGAGATCTACTTCGTGGCGACCGGCCAGAACAACACGGGCGTCAACGCCGACTATAGCCGCTCGAAGTACGGCCGCGCCTATCGCCTGCGCCTCGATGCGAGCAACCCGCTGCAGGGCACGCTGGAAGTGATCGCCGACGGCGACGACAAGTCGGCCACGAACGCCGCGCGCGTGTTCCAGAACCTCGACAACATCTTCGTCGGCCAGAACTACGTGTACCTGCAGGAAGATGACAACGGCTACGGCGATGAAACGCACGATGCCTACATCTACCAGTACAACATCGCGACGCGTGAGCTCAAGCCGGTGCTCGAGATGGATCACCGCCGTACGATGTCTGACGCCGCGCTGTACAACGCGGTCGGTGGACGCCCGGCCGGCAAGGCCGGTTGGGAATTCGGCGCCATGCTCGACATGTCCACCATGCTCGGTCAGGACAACACGTTCATGATTGCGCTGCAGCCGCACTCGTGGCGTGGCACGAAGTACCAGGGGGTGGATGGCGGCACCGTGCGGCCGACCGAGAATCAGGCCAGCATGCTGGTCTTGGTGAAGGGCCTGCCGCGCTAATCCGCACGATTTCCTGATTACCTGCCGGCCCGGGGCTCTGCGCTCCGGGCCGGTCATCATTCGCCCAACTATGAAGACCCGATCGTATCTGTTCACGCTGGCCTGCGCGGCAGCGATGGGTGCCTGTGGTGGTACCGACACGGACGCCGTCTCGACACCCGGCGCGACCACGGCGAGCGACGATGCGCGCGCCATGCAGACCGTCGTCGTGTGGCGCGCGCACGTCGATACGCTGGCTCTTCGCATCGCGCAGTTGGACTCGGCAGCGGTTGCGCTACGAACCGACGCCGATGTCCCGCGTGTACGGACGGCATTCGTCGATGCACGTCGTGCGTTCAAGCTCGCCGAACTGGCGCTGGAGTACTACACGCCGACCACCGCCAAGGAGATGAACGGCCCGGCGCTGCTGGAGGTGGACGACGAAGAAGGCCCGGAGGCGGTCTTTCCGCCGACGGGATTTCAGGTGATCGAAGAAGCGCTGTATGGCGATGCGCCGGTCAGCGAGCGGGAGGCGATCACCCGGGAGACGGGCACGTTGCGTCCGCTGGTCACGCGAGCCCAGACGATGATGGGCGCGCAGCACGCCTCCGACGCGCATGTGTGGGATGCGGTGAAGCTGGAGCTGGCGCGCATCGCGACACTCGGTCTCCCGGGATTCGATTCTCCGGTGGCGGGGCATTCGCTGGCTGAGGCGGACGTCGCGCTCGAGAGCATCGTGCGGTCGCTGGCCCCATACCGTACGGCTGACAGTACCTGGTCGCACGTGGATTCGCTGGTGGCCGAGGCACGCACGATGCTGCTGGCGACGAGCGATCGTGACACGTTCGACCACTTCACCTTTCTGTCACAGCGGCTCATTCCTCTCGGCCTGGCGATGCAGCAGGTGCGCCTGTCGATGGCGATCGGCGTGCCGGCGGAACGTCGGGCGTTCCGCATGGATGCGGCGACGGTATTCGACAGCGCCGCCTTCGATGTCATGGGCTTCGCACCGATCGATGCGACGCCGGGCACACCCGCGCAGATCGCGCTGGGGGAGCGGCTCTTCCACGACACGCAGCTCTCCGGCGACGGCACGCGTGCGTGCAGCAGCTGTCACATGGCCGAGAAGGCGTTCACCGATGGACTCGCGGTGAACCGCGCACGGGGCGGTGCGCCACTGGCGCGGAATACGCCCACGGTCATCAATAGTGGCCTGCAGCTGGGCTCCTTCGCGGACCTCAGGACCACGTATCTCGAAGACCAGGTCACGGACGTGGTCGAGAACGTGGACGAAATGCATGGCAGTTTGTCCCGCATCGCGGCGAGGCTCGCGACCGACACGTCGGTCGTGGCCCGCTTCCGCGTGGCCTTTACAAACGTCCCGGCGCACACGGACTCCGTGGTCACCGCCGCGCAGATCCGGACGGTGCTGGCGGCCTATCAGCGGAGCCTGACGCGGCTGAATTCACCGGTGGACCGGGCGCTCCGCGGTGATGTGGCCGCTCTGTCCGACCAGGAGCGGCGCGGCTTCAATGTGTTCGTGGGCAAGGGAAAGTGCGCCACCTGCCACTTCATTCCCCTCACCAACGGCACCGTCCCGCCCGCCTATCGGAAAGCCGAGGTGGAAGTGCTCGGCACGCCGTCACGCGCGGTCATCGCCAACGCCACGATTGATCCTGATCTCGGTCGCTTTCGACTGACCCGTGCTGAGCCGCACCGTTACGCGTTCAAGACGCCGTCCCTCCGCAACGTGGCGCTGACGGCGCCGTACATGCATAACGGGGTGTACCGCACGCTCGAGGCCGTCGTGGACTTCTACAACCGCGGCGGCGGGGCCGGCATCGGGATTCAGCTCGATCACCAGACGCTGCCTCCCGATCCGCTGCGTCTGACCGCGACCGAGCAGCGCGACCTGGTGGCGTTCATGCGAGCGCTGACGGATACGACCGGCACGCAGCGGCGGTAGCGCAGACACCCGGGGCGCCGAACGGAGCCCCGGCCCCAGCTCCTAGCACTGGCGCCGAGCCCGTCGAGAACCCAGACTCCACCGGTCGACATTCTCACGCCGGGTCTCGTATGGCTACGCTGATCGCCCCCGAAACCGCCGCGGCCAGCACGCGCGCTTTTCCTGCTCAGACCAGTCGCCCGTGGGGCCGACCGCGTGGCGCACGCCATGGCATCGGTCACCACGAGCTGACCGGGCAATATCGGATTGACCTGCGCGATCAGGCGCCCGATCTGTTCGAGGATGTCAGTGCGCTGGACTGGTCTACGCTGCGCTGGCAGGATGTGGGGCGCCCGTATCGCACCGAGAAGTGGTCGAGCGCGCGGCGGAGCTACGAGCAGACGCATCAGCAGCCGCTGCCGATTGCCGACGGCTGGCGCCTGTTCAACACCGCCTTCCACCAGTTCTTCCTGACCGATGTGCCTGAGGCGCAGCACCAGGCAAAGGCGCAGTTCGGCGACGCATTGTCGCGGCTGGATCTGCACGAGGCGAAGGAGGCCCTGCAGGACATCGCCTATCTGGCGGTGTGGAACAAGATCATGCGGGTGGAAGACGCGGTGTGGGATCCCCGCGGTAAGCGGGCCCTGTTTGCCGGTCTCAATGTGAAGAAACCACGCATTCTCTTTCTCGGGGCGGCCGACGGCTACGAGGCGATGCAGCTGGCGGCGATGTATCCGGGCGGCGAGATCGTGCTGGTGGACTACGACGCCTTCTGCGCCACCGACCGGTTCGGCAAGTTTCCGCTCGACTATCCGTTTCTGGGCGTCGATCCAACCACGGGCCACCAGCGCGTGTGGTACCGCGACGAGATGCCGATTCACTTCGAGGTCGCCGACATTCGCGACCTCACGTACGGCAAGGAATTCGATGTGGTGGTCTCGATCGGGCTGTTGGAGCATTTTCCCGACGCGCACAAGGCGGAGTGTCTCGAGATGCACCGGCGCTTTCTCAAGCCGGGCGGCACGGTGGTGATGACGACCCCGCGCAATCAGTTCAAGTCGCGCGTGTTCTACAACCTGATGGCCGACTGGATGAATCACGGCTACCGCGAACTGATGGACGTGCACCAGATGGGGTTGTACTGCCATGAGAACGGATTCGATATTCAGCGGGCCGGCGTCATCAAGGCGCACAACGGGTTGGTAATGACACTGCGGTAGCAATGCAGCACGGTCGTTCGTTCATGCAGGTCGTGGTTTCACTTCGAACATCGGAAGACGTGTGACACTCCTCTCTCGTTCGCCGCGTGTCCTCGCGGTCGTCGTGGCGCTGGTGCCGGCCTTCGGGCCGTCCGTGGCGCAGGCGCAGTACCGGCAGCCGCCGCAGCCCATCGCACAGATTCTCGATCAGCCGGCCACCCCGCTGGTGCAGATGAGCCCCGACCGTCAGCGGCTGCTGCTGCTGGAACGTCCGGCGCTGCCGCCGATCAGTGACGTGGCCGCCTTCGAATATCGGTTGGCTGGATTGCGCTTCGATCCCAAGACCAGCGGCCCTACGCGCGGCCAGAGCTATACGGGGCTCTCGCTGCAGGCGGTCACCGGTGGTGCCGCGCGCAAGATTCAGGCATCGATTCCCGCCGGCGCCAGCATCGAGAACGTGTCGTGGTCGGCCGACGGCCAGAAGATCGCCTTCACGGTGACGAGCGATGACGCGATCACGTTGTGGCTGGCCGATGTGGCGACAGCACAGGCGAAGCCGCTCACGCCGCAGCGCCTGACGGCGATTCTGGGCAATCCCTGCTCGTGGGTGTCGACGGCGTCGCTGGCCTGCACGTTCGTGCCGACGACGCGCGGTGCAGCCCCGGCCATGACGACCACGCCGGAAGGACCGATCGTGCAGGAAGCGCTCACCGGTCGCAATGACCGCGCCGCCACGTATCAGGATCTGCTCAAGAGCCCGTTCGACGAAGCGATCTTCGAACATTACGGCACGAGTCAACTGGCGCTCGTGACGCTCGACGGCACCGTCAAGCCCCTCGGCGCCCCCGGGATGCGCACCGATGTCAGCGCGTCGCCCGATGGACGCTACCTGCTGGTGAGCACGCTGTCGCGTCCGTTCTCCTATACGGTGCCGCTGAATTATTTCCCCACGCGCACCGAAGTGTGGTCGATGGATGGCGTGGTCGTGAAGTCGATCGTGAGCCGTCCGCTCATCGAGCGTGTGCCGTGGGGTGGTAACGGCGCGCTGGCCGGCATCCGCAACGTGCAGTGGCGGCGCGATGTCGATGCCACGCTGGCGTGGGTGGAAGCCCTTGACGGTGGCGACAGCGACTCGAAGGCGGACAAGCGCGACCGCGTCGCGTTGCTGGAGGCGCCGTTCACCGGCACGCCGAAAACCCTGCTGGAAACGAGCTGGCGTGCCGGTGCGATCACGTGGAGCACGGCCGGCCTAGCCATCGCGCGCGAAACCGAAGGCAAGACGCGCAAGACGCGCGCGTGGATCATCGATCCGTCGGGCGTGAAGGCCCCGCGGATGCTCTGGGAGCGCTCGAGTGAAGACCGCTACGCCGATCCGGGCGACTTCCTCACGGCGCGCGATGCACGCGGTCAGACGGTGCTGCTGACCACGCCCGACAAGAAGGTGGCGTTCCTGAGCGGGCTCGGTGCCGGCCCCGAAGGCGATCGCCCGTTCGTGGATCGCTTCGATCTGGCCACGGCGCGCACCACGCGGGTGTTCCGCAGTGCGGCCCCCTTCTTCGAGCAGCCCATCGGCATGCTCGATGTGAACGGGACCGTGGCGCTCACGCGTCGCGAGTCGAAGGCCGACGCCCCCAACTATTTCGTGCGCGATCTGGCGCGTCCCGCGGCCGCCCCGCGTGCGATCACGCAGTTCACCGATCCGGCCCCGGTGTTCGCCGGTGTCACGAGCCAGCTCATCACGTACACGCGCCCCGATGGTGTGAAGCTGTCGGCCACGATCTATCTGCCGGCCGGCTACGACAAGGCCAAGGATGGTCCGCTGCCGTTCTTCCTGTGGGCGTATCCGCTGGAGTTCCGCTCCAAGGAAGCGGCGTCGCAGGTGGTCGGCTCGCCGTACCGCTTCGTGCGCCCGAGCGGCTCGTCGCACCTGTTCATGCTCACGCAAGGGTACGGCGTGATGGACAACCCCACCATGCCCATCGTCGGCGTGGACGGGAAGGAACCGAATGACAGCTACGTGGAGCAACTCACCGCGAGTGCGAAGGCGGCGGTGGACACCATCGTTGCCATGGGCGTCGCGGACCGTGACCGCATCGGTGTGGGTGGCCATTCGTACGGCGCCTTCATGACGGCGAATCTGCTGGCGCACACGCGGCTGTTCCGCGCCGGCGTGGCGGAGAGCGGCGCCTACAACCGCACGCTCACGCCGTTCGGCTTCCAGGGCGAGGAGCGCACGTATTGGGATGCCCCCGAGCTGTACGGGGCGATGTCCCCGTTCACGTACGCCAACAAGATCAAGGATCCGATCCTGCTGGTGCACGGCATGGCCGACAACAACACGGGCACGTATCCCATTCAGAGCGAGCGCATGTATCAGGCGCTCAAGGGGAACGGTGCCACCACGCGCTACGTGCAGTTGCCGGGTGAATCACACGGCTACCGCGCGCGGGAAAGCGTGGGGCAGGCGCTCGCGGAGATGGCCGCGTGGCTCGATCAGTACGTGAAGCCGAAAAAGCGCACCACGATGTGAGTGATGCCGTGACGATGGGTAGCGATCAGATTCGTGCGCTGCGCGCGCAGTCCAATCAGGCGATTGCGGCGCACGACGCTGACCGCACGGTGTCGTTCATGGCACCGGATATCGTGGTCGGTGTGGCCGGTGGACCGACGCTCACCGGCCGTGACGCCTCACGCGTCGCGTTCGCCGAACAGTTTGCCGACCGGGCGTTCGTGACCTACGTGCGCACGCCCGAGCAGGTCACGCTGGCCGACCCGATGCGCGCCACCGAGCGCGGACGCTGGGTTGGTCGGTGGCGCCGCATGGCCGGCATGCACGAGCAGGGTGGGCATTACGTCGCCGAGTGGCGATTCAGCGAAATGGGCTGGCTGATCCACTCGGAGACGTTCGTCGAGGCGTAGCCTTACTGCTTCATCGCCGGATTGGCGGTGGCGATGCCGCCGCTCTTGAGATAATCCACGGCCAGATTCGTCATCGCGCGCACACCGGTCGGCAACGCGGCCTCGTCGGCGAAGAACAGCGGCGAGTGGTTGGCGGCCTGCGACTTCTGATCCATCCCCTTGGGGGCTACACCGAGGAAGTAGAACAGCCCCGGGATGTCTTTGGTGAAGGCCGGAAAGTCTTCCGAGCCGGTCACGGGGTTGACGATCTTGAAGCCGCCGTCGCCGGCCGTGCGCTGCAGCGTGGGGGTCATCTTCTCCAGCAGCGACGCATCGTTCTGCGTGATGAGACCGCCCACGGACACGTTCACGAGTGCCGTCGCGCCGCCGGAGTGCGCGATGTCTTCCACCGTGCGCTTCACGCGGGCATGAATCTCCTTCCGCATCTCGGGATCGAAGGTGCGGATCGTGCCGATCATCACCACGCTGTCGGGGATGATGTTGCCGCGATTGCCGCCCTGGATCATGCCGATCGTGATCACGGCCGGGGCCGACGTGACGTCGATCTGCCGGCTGGCAATCGTTTGCAGTCCCATCACGATCTGCGCGGCGATCACGATCGGATCGACGCCCGACCACGGCGCGGAACCGTGCGTCTGCCGTCCCTTCACCACGATGTCGAGCTGATCGGCCGCGGCCATGAAGCCGCCGGGGCGCGTGCTGAGCGAGCCCAACGCCGACGGCCACACATGCAATCCGAAAATCGCGGAGGGACGCGGGTTTTGCAGGGCGCCGTCGGTGATCATCGCTTCGGCACCGCCGAGTCCTTCCTCGGCGGGCTGGAAGAGAAATTTCACCGTGCCCGGAATACGATCCTTCATGCCGGCGAGCACCTCGGCGGTGCCCATCATGATCGCCACGTGGTTGTCGTGGCCGCAGGCGTGCATCACGCCCACTTCCTGCCCGTTGTACATCGTGCGGACTTTGCTCTTGAAGGGCAGGTCCACCAGTTCGGTCACCGGGAGCGCATCCATGTCGGCGCGCAACGCCACCACCGGCCCCGGCTTGCCGCCGCGCAGGATCCCCACGACGCCCGTCTTGCCCACGTTCGGCTGCACCTCGAGGCCGAGCGCGCGCAGATGCTTCTCCACCAGCGCCGCCGTGCGCGTTTCCTGATTGGAGAGCTCGGGGTGCTCGTGAATGTCGCGGCGCCACGCGACCACTTTGGGCATCACGGCCGCCATCCGCGTTTCGATTTCGGCGGCGAGGGCGTCGCTGCCCTTGCCCTGCGCGGCGAGTGGTGAGGCGGCGGCCGCCAGCGCGAGGGCGGCGGCAGCAAAGGGACGGGAGCGTTGACGTAGCGTCATGGCAGAAGGTCCGGCGTGAGGGAGGGTCAGGATTCGGAGACGATCGCGTCCGCTTCGATTTCCACGAGATATTCCGCTCCGACGAGGCGCGCCTCGACGAGCGTGTTGGCCGGCAGGATGTGTCCGAAGCGCTCGCCGTGCGCGCGGGCCACGGGCTCCCAGTGGGCCACGTCGGACACGAACACGCGGGTGCGCACCACGTCTTCGAGGGTGCCCCCCAACGACTGGATCGCCCCGGCGACCTTGTCGATGGCGAAGTGCATCTGCGCTGCCGGGTCGGTCCCGCCGATGAGGCGGTCGCCGTGGGTGGCGGTGGTTCCTGATACGCTGATCTGCGCGCCCTTGCGCACGGCGCGGCTGTAGCCGGCCATGGGTTCCCACACGGTCCCGCTCAGCGCGAGCGTGCGGCCGTTGGTGCCGGGGCGTGTGGTGAACGGCGCCGGGAACTGCGACAGATGGTGACTGAGGTCGCCGCTGGCCGTGAGGAACGGCGGGCGGCGGTACTCCTCGCCGCAGTCGCCGGGCATCGGCGTGAGCGCTGCCTGCGCCTGCGCGATCAGACGCCGGTCGTCATCGTCGAGCATGAAGGCGAAGATGCGTGCGGTGTCGGCCACATGCGCCGACTGGCCCAGTCGTGCTCCCACGATCACGCCGGCGACGCCCGGCTGATCGAGCACCCAGCGACTGGCCACGGCGGCGATCGAAACGCCGTGCTTGGTGGCCACGGTGTGCACCGTGCGCAGCAGCGCCTGAAACGGAGCCCATCCACCCGCCGCGCGAATAAAGCGGCCGTATTTCATCTGCGACCACGTGGTGAGCGCATGCCAGTCGGGTTCCGGCGCACCGAGCCAGCGCTCGCTGAGGAATCCACCCAGCAACGTGCCGTAGCACAGAATCCCCACGCCATGCGCGTGTGCGTACGGCGCCAGCGCGGCGGTGAAGCGGGTGTCCAGCAGCGAGCCGCTCACCTGATTACTGGCGATGCGGAAACCGCTGGCCACCGCCACGCGGAGGTGGGCGGTGTCGACGTTGGTGAGGCCGATCGCGCCGATGCGTCCCGCATCGCGCAGCGTTTCGAGATGTGCCAGAGCGTCGAGCCAGCGCGGATCGGCAAAGCTCCACGTGTGATACTGGAGCACGTCGAGCCGGTCGGTGCGCAGCCGTGCGCAGGCGCGATCGACGGCGGTGCGCACATCAGCCTCCGTGACGGGGCCGGGCTGAGGCACCCACTTGGTGAGGCACTGCACCGACGCGCCGGGCATCACCTCCGTGCGGAAACGTCCCGCGACTTCCTCGGCCGAGCCGTAGTGGTCGGCCATGTCGAACGTCGTGAAGCCGTGCTTGACGTATTCGGTCATGGCATGCGCGGCCTTATCACGATCGAACACGCGTCCGTCGCGCTCCATGTCGGCCACTTGCCACAGACCCGTCAGGACACGGGTGATCTCGATGCCGGGGGCGAGCGTATAACGGGGAATCGTCGTCATCAGGGGAGGCAATGGCGTATGCAGGGAAGCGATGGCGAATCGACTATTCGGGGGGCAGCACCGAGGTGATGGCGCGCAAGTCGCCGCCGCGGCGCGCGAGCGCCCGCGTTTCACGCCAGTAGATCGCGCTGCCGATGAGCATCACCACGACCCACACGGGCGTCGAGCGCGCGTACCACACCGCGACATCAGCATGCAGATCCCGCCACGTGTGCACCACCAGCAGCACCGAGAGCAACACGACGGCGGTCCCGGCCACGGCCACCTGCAGCACGCGGGCCGGCAACACGCGCATGTCGCGGGCCAGCGCCGGATTGTGCGTCGGGAGACGCAGCACTGACAGGGCCATGATGATGAAGTTCACCAGCATGGCGGTGACGAGAATGTCGACGCCGAGAAAGAAGTCGCCGGCGAAATGTCCGCCGAAGATGCCAATCGTGGCGAGCAGGGCCGACACGAACAGCGCCACGTGCGGCGTGCCGAACCGCGTGTGCACCGCCGCCAGGCGCTGCGGAAAGACGCCGTCCTCGGCCCACGCAAAGCACAGACGGGACACGCCGAGCAGCATGCCGGGGAGGTCGTTGATGAGCGACACCGCCGCGCCCGACACCATGATGATCGCGACCACCGGCGAGGTGAGCGGTGCGAGCAGTCCCGGGGCGGTCACGTCGCGCACGCGGCTTTCGGCGGCCACGTACCACCACGGCACCGTGTGATACACCGCGGCCGAAAACAGAAAGTAGAACGCACCCACGATGAGGATGGTGAGGCCGATCGCGAGCGGAATGGAGCGTGTGGGGTGCTTGGCCTCGCCACCGGCCTGCGCGATGGCGTCGAAGCCGATGAAGCTGGAGAACAGGATGGCGGCGGCGGGCGGTACCACGGTCCAGAAGTCGGCGCGCGCGGGTTCGGGAGGGAGCGTGTACGACTGTCCGGCCAGCATGGCGAGGTAGTCGCCGGCGTTGTGCGTCAAGCCGGTGACGATCACGAGGCCACCACACACGAACATCACCAGCATCAGCGGAATCAGCGTGTTCGCCACCGCGCGGACACCGCGCAGGTTGACGAACACGAACGTCCACAGAAAGCCGAGGGCCAGCGCGAGACGCAGCGGGCGTTGATCGAGCGCGGCGGCCACCGTGGTCCACTGTGCGGCGGCGGCGATGTCACGCAGGAACGGCGGAATCACATACGACACCACGCCGATCGCGATGCACAGCCCGAACCACTGCGAGAAGCTGGCGAGAAAGCCGGTGTACGGGCCGATCGCGCGGCTGGCGTATACGTACGAGCCGCCGGCGCGCGGCATGGCGCTGCCGAGCATGGCGTAGCAGAGGGCCGCGAGTACGGCCGGCACCGCGGCGAGCGCGTAGGCGGTGAGCACCAGATCCCCGATGCCGGGCACGGTGCGTTGCAGCGCGAATGGCACGATGTTGATGCCGGCACCCACCATGGAGCAGATGCCGGTGGAGGCGAGGGCGAGCACACCGAGCTCGCGGCGCAGGCCGGTGGGACGTGTGGTCATACGCGGGTCACGGGGTGGGGGGCCGTCATGACCGCACGATGGAGACTTCGCGGCCGCCGCGATAGCCCCGGAGCCCGGCGTCATGGTCGTTCAGCAGCAGCAGCGCGTCGGGGCGACCGTAGCGGCGCATGAGATCGTGCATCAGCGGGGCGTCGCCGTCCCACGCGTACACGAATACGATGTCGAAATCGCCGAGCGCCATGCCCAACTGCAGATAGCCGGAGGGCCCGTCACCGGTGGTTTCCGAGTCTTCGGTACCGGCGGGGCGCACGTAGCCGGTGGGGATGAAGCTGCCCGCGACGAACCGGGCGCCGGATCCGAACTGTGTGGCCAGGTCGCGCGCGGTGCGGACCAGCGAGGCATCGAGCTCGATGCCGTACGACTCGAATCCCATGGCGTCGGCCATGAGGGCGATCACGCCGGTGGCCGACCCCCACTCGAGAAAGCGCTGTCCGGGCGCGCGCAGCCGCAGCAGGGCGCCGCGAATGGCCTCGTAGTCGGCCGCGACGAACGAGTGAAAATCGACATCGCGCACGGTGCGCTCGAATCGCTCCCAGCGGGCCCACCCCTCCGCGCAGATGGCGTCAAGGCGGGCGTGGAGCGCCGCGTCCGCGACCGACAGCGGCGCCGACCTACTCCAGATGGGCGCGCAGATCGCCGCCCACGGCGTGCGTCCGCACGGTCTTCATGATGCGCGCCATGTCGGCTTCGTAGCGGTCCCGTTCATCGGTCGACCAGAGTTCGACGTTGGCGGCGGCGCGGATCGAGGCGAGCATTTCGTCCACCAATTCGCGCAGGCGCGGATTGTGGCGGCGCTCGGAGTTGCTGCGATGGGTGCTCGTGTCAGCGTTGCTCATGCCCGTAATGTACGATATTCCGGATGATTCCGTGATCTCCCGGGCGCGCATTTTCGGGGGTCAGTCGTGCAGCACCCGCACCGCCGGCGTGTCCAGGTCGTCGTACTGTCCGCTCCGCGCGCTCCAGACGAAGGCCACGACCGCCGCCCCGACCACCAGCAGGGCCAGCGGCAACACCAGATAGACGACGCTCATGAAACCGGCTCCACGGTCGAGGACCGCGTAAAGGTGGTGCTGAACCACGAGCCGAGCACAACCGTAATCGAGCTCGTGGGCATCAGGATCGCGGCAATGAGCGGGGTGACGAGTCCAGTCACCGCCAGGGTGGCGCCGATGAGATTGTAACCGATCGAGAGCGCGATGTTGCGTCGGATCACCCGCAACGTACGATCGGCGCCGTCGATGAGCTCGACCAGCGCCCCGAGCCCCGCGCGGGTGAGATACAGGTCGGCGGTGGCCAGACAAGCCTCGGCGCCGCCATGGACCCCGATGCCGACGTCGGCCGCGGCGATCGCCGCCGCATCGTTGATGCCGTCGCCGACCATGACCACCGGGCCGCGCCGGCCGGTGGCCCGGTTCTGCTGGAGCCGGCGGACGAAGGCCAGCTTGTCCTCGGGGGAGGCGGCGCCGATGGTGTCGGCGGGGGCAAAGCCCAGCGCGCCGCCCACCGCCGCCACCACCTCCGGGGCGTCGCCGCTCAGCATGACGGTGTGCCACCCGCGGGCGCGCAGGGCGTCGAGGGAGGCGTGCGCATCGGGGCGGACCCGGTCGCCCAGTCCGCCCATGGCGATGACGACCCCGTCCACGGCCACCTGCACGGGGGTGAGCGTGCGATCCCCCCTCCGCATCATCTGCGCCACGGCCTCGTCGATCACCGATGCTCTCTCGGCGACAAACCGCGGCGACCCGATGCGCACCGTGTGTCCGCCCACGACCCCGTCGAGGCCGCCCCCGGCGACATGGCGCACCGAGGTCACGGGCGGTATCGGCAGCCCCGGCCAGGCGCGCCGAAAGCCGTCGGCCAGCGGATGCGACGAGCCCTCTTCGAGGGCCAGCACGAGGGGCGGCACCCATGACGGTCCTACCCATGCCAGGAGCGCGGTGCGTCCTTCGGTGATCGTGCCGGTCTTATCGAGCACCAGAGTGCCCGGCGTGGCCAGCCGCTCGAGGGCGTCGCCCCCCTTGATCAGCATACCGCGGCGCGCGGCGCGTCCCACGGCCACCGTGATCGCCAGCGGCGTGGCCAGCGCCAGCGCGCAGGGGCAGGTCACGATGAGCAGCGCGATCGCGTCGTCGAGGGCGTTTGCCGGGGCAAGCTGTGTTTTGATGACGAACGTTACCGCGGCGGCCAGCAGCACGACGGCGGTGAACACACCCGCCATCCGGTTGGCCGTCTGCACGATCGGCGCCCGCCGCGTGGCGCTCTCTTCGACCTGACGCATCAGCGTGGCGATGCGACTCGTCTCGCCCGCCTGCTCTACGCGAACCCGCAGCGGGGCCTCGACGTTGAGCGTGCCGGCATACACCGTCGCGCCGACCTCGACCGAGGCCGGGCGCGATTCGCCGGTGAGCAGCGCCGCGTTCACGCTCGAGCGCCCCTGCGTGACGATGCCGTCGGCGGGGAAGCTCTCGCCGGCGCGTACGTCGAGCAGCATCCCTGGCAGCAGCGCCTCACTGGGCATCTCCCGCACAATATCCTGCTCGATCACACGCGCGCTCCGCGGCGCGAGCGCGTGCAGTTCTTCGGCGGCATCCACCGCCATGCGCTGGCCACGCTGCTGCAGGAACCGTCCCACCAGCAGTGCGAAGATCAGCAGCACCAGCCCGTCGAAGTAGATCGGGCCGGTGTCGGTGACGGTGTTGATGGCCCCGCGCACGAAGCCGGCCGCGAGCGCGATCGCGATCGGGAGATCCATATGTAGCGCACGGGTGCGCAACGCCGCCCAGGCCCCGGTGAAGAACACACGACCCGGCCAGATGAACGCCGGCACGGTCACGGCCAGGCTCACCCAGCGGAAGAACCGCGTGAGATCAGCGTCCATGCCATTGAGGTCGCCCGCGTACAGCGCGAGGGCCGCCAGCATGACATTGATCGCGATTGCGCCGGCGATGCCGATGCGCCCCAACATGGCCCGGTCTTCCTTGCGGCGCATGTCGGCGCGCGCCACGCCGCGGAAAGGGTGCGGCGGGTAGCCCAGCGCGTCGAGCGCCTGCGCGATGCGGGAGAGCGGGACCGTGGCGAGGTCCCATTCAATGACCGCCAACGACCGTCGCACATCAAGCACGGCGCGCAAGACCCCGGGCACCACCAGCGGCACCCGCTCCACCAGCCATACGCACGACGCGCAGTGCACGCCCTCGAGGTACAGCTCGGTGCGGGACAACCCAGTGGGAAGTGCCGTGACGTACAGGTTCGCGAAGGTGGGGTGATCGAACTCGTCGTAGCTGCGCCCCGAGGCCCGCACGGGCGCTTCGCGACGGTCGGTAAAGCCATAGTACGAATCGAGGCCGTGCGCGTGGAGGATGCCGAAGGCCGTATGGCAGCCGCTGCAGCAGAACTGCCGTTCGGCGTCCTCGTCCAGCAGTCCCTCGGGCACCGGGAGCGTGCAGTGGGCGCAGAGCACCTGTTCGACCACGCGGACCGGTATGGTGGCGGTGCTCATCACATCCTTCCTGCATGTTGCATCGAGAAGCGTCCAGAGATCGACAGCAGTCCCATGACGAGCACCAGCGCGGCGCTCAGCATCGGCAGCCGTTGGCGCAGGGGACCGAACACCCGCTGGGCACCGAGTCCGACGGCCAGGAGCGCCGGGACGGTACCGAGCCAGAACACGGCCATCGTGAGCACGCCGGCGCGGATACTGCCCGAGCCGCCTGCGGTCGCGACGAACACATAGAGCCATCCGCAGGGCAGCATCGTAGTCAACAAGCCGGTCAGCCAGGCGCGCGTGGCCATCGGCTGCTCCCGTACGGCGTGCAACACGCGCCCCAAGGCGCGCTGCCATGACTCGGGCGCACGCAGCGCCCCGAGTCGCACACCGCGCTGGGCGGCGATGGTGCTGATCGCCCAGCCGACCATGAGGGCGCCGGCGACCACCGCGGCTGCGTGCTGCAGTCCGGCCATGGCGCCCAGCGATGACACGCCAGCGCCGATGGCACCGGCGATCGCGCCGAGCGTGAGGTACGAGGTGAGACGTCCCACGTTGTACATCGCGTGGGCGCGGATCGCCGCGGCGTCGGTCCCGCTGCCGGATCCGGTGTAGAAGCACACGAAACCGCCGCACATGCCGGCGCAGTGCACGCTTCCCACGAGGCTGGCCAGCAGAATGCCGGACGCCGTGCCGATCATGGCCGGCGCCCGGTCCCCGACGCGCGGGCGGTCGCTGGGACGGCCGTGAGCCGCGTGCTCGCGGTGAAGTGTGCGGTGTCGCGGCGCGCACTCACGCGCACCTCCCATTCACCGGGCGTGTTGATCGGCACGGTGGCCGTGTACACACCGGCGCCCTCGTTGGTGAGTGTGGCGGTGGTCAGGTCGTTGGCGCGGGCGTTGAAGAGCACGGTGGCTTCCACGTGGGCATCACGCAGTGGCAGCGCCTTCTCATCGCGCAGCACCACGCGCAAGCGCGTAGGCTGGCCGGCCACGATCGAGTCCGCGAAGGTCTGCACACCCCACCCGAGATCGAGATTGCGGTGCGTCTGCGCCATCGTGGAGTCGTAGAACACCGCCTTCTTGTAGTAGTCCGGCTCGACCGAGAAGGAGGGATCGTTGTTCGCAATCCGCATCATCACGAGATTGCCGGCGACGGTCGCGCCGAGCATTACCGTAATACCGATGGGCCAGCCCATGCCTGCTTTCATCGCGACGTGCCGGTTGGAGCGCTGCCGACCGGGCCGAGCAGCCGGTAACTCACCGACTCCTGATAACGACGGCCGTCGGTGACGCTGATCGTGATCATGCGCTCGCCATTCGCGAACCCGCGACGCGGGAGGAGCACGAAGAGGCTGGTACTGCGGGTTGCGCCGGCTCCGACCATGAGCGGATTTTCGGGCGCCACGATGGTGATCTCGTCGGGGCGCAGTCCCGCCTGGGTGAGGCCGTCGAGGGTGACCGTGTACGGCATCGCCTCGCTGCCGCGGTTGGTGAGCTTGATGCGGATCTGATTCGCGACGCGACCGTCCGCTTCCTCGGTGAACGGGCCGTCGAGTCCGCCGCGCAGTACGGTCAGATCAGCCGATTCTTTCATGACCAGCGCCGTGATGAGGCCCCCCATCAGGAGCGTGAGCACCACCGGATACAAAATGGTGCGCAGCCGCAGGAGTTGTCGCGGCATGCCGGCGATCGCATCCTGCGACGAGTATCGGATGAGCCCCGTCGGCTTGCCGATTTTCGTCATGATGTCGTCGCAGGCGTCGATGCACTGCGTGCAGTGCACGCACTCCATCTGCAGGCCGTTCCGGATATCGATGCCGGTGGGGCAGGTCTGCACGCAGGCGCCGCAGTCGATGCAATCGCCGGCTTTCGGATCACGCGTCTTGCTGGCGTGCTCGCGCGGTTCGCCACGCACGTAATCGTACGCCACGATCACCGACTGGCGATCGATCAGCGCCGCCTGCCAGCGGCCGTAGGGACACACGATGAGGCAGGTCTGTTCGCGGAAGTAGGTGAAGTTGAACCACACCAGTCCGGTGAACAGCACCACGAAAAAAAACGCCGTGGGATGCTCGGCGGGCGGGTTCCCCATCCAGTCGTACAGCTGATCGGTGCCCACGAAGAACGCCAGCAGCGTATGCGATACGAACAGCGCCATCGCGAAGAACGTGAGGTACTTCGCGAGACGCCGCGGCGTGAACCACGAGCCCTGCTTGTCGAGCGCGCGCGAGCCGGTGTACCCGCCGTCGAACCATCGTCCGATCGGGCGGAAGAGAAACTCGAGATACACGGTTTGCGGGCAGGCCCAACCGCACCACGCGCGCCCGAAGAGCGCGGTGATGAGAAAGATGCCAATCACACCGCTGCCCATCACGAGCATGAACAGCAGCGTGTCGGTGGGCAGGAAGGTGTAGCCCATCAGCGTGAACTGGCGTCGCGGCAGGTCCATCAGGAACACGGGCTTGCCGAACAGGCGCAGGTGCGGGGCCGCAAAGAACGCCGCCATCAGCAGGTACGCCACGACCTGACGCCGTTTCCACCATGGGCCGTGCGAGGGCTTGGGGCGGATCCAGCGACGGGTGCCGTCTTCGTTGAGCGTGGGGAGCACGCGCCCGGACGGCGGTCTCCCCATACCCGATGATGCCGTTGGGCTCACGGGGTAACCGGCGTTCCTTGTGGCGGCTTCGGGTTCGCCGGATTCGATCCCTGCAGCGACGCGACGTACGCCACGACCTGCTCGACCTGTTCCGGCTTGAGCATCGTGCCCCACGCCGGCATGCCCTTCTCGAGCACGCCGTTCACCACGGTGGCGTAGATGTCGGTGATCCGTCCACCGTGAATCCACGCGTTATCGGCGAGATTCGGCCCGATCAGTCCGCCGCCATCCATGCGATGGCAGGAGGCGCAGAACTTCTGGAACGCCTCCTCGCCTTCATGCAGCGCGTCCTCGTCCTTCATCATCGCCAGCAGTTTGTCACCGGACACCTCGCCGGTCGGCGCAGGATGCGCCGCGGCGAAGGCCTTCATGTCGTCTTCATAGTCGGCGATGCGACCCTTGCCATTGCCCACGGGGCCAACGTTGAACAGGTAGATCACGGCGAAGATGATCGTGCCGGCAAACGTCAGCAGCCACCAGCGCGGCATCGGGTTGTCGTATTCCTGAATCCCGTCGTACGAATGCTCAATCAGGCGGTCCTGCTTGGTGGCTTTGTCCTTGTCGTCTTGCGTCGACATGGGTCAGCGCTCCTGGGTGCGGGGCGTGATCACGCGATCATCCTCAAGCGGCAGCAGCGACGCTTCATACAATTCGCGGCTCCGTGAGGGAAGAAACGTGCGGATCGTGATGGCGACGAACACGCCGAGGAACAGCACCAACGCAACCTCGGCGTAATTCGAGAGATCAGCGTAGCTCATGATGTCGGAGAGCTTCATTCGTTCGATCCTCCCGGCGCTGCCGTCGCCGGGACGGCGGCGGTGTTCTGCACCTTGATGTCACGACCGAGGCGCTGCATGTACGCCACCATCGCGACGATCTGCTTGTCCTCGAGCCCCGACGGCCCGCCCTGCCCGACGATCGCCGCGGCGATCGTCTTCGCCTGCGCGCGGGCCATGGCGGGTGCCTTGTTGAGCGCGTCGCCGTACGGCACACCGACCATCGCCATCGCGTCCACGCGCGACTGGATCTGCTCGAAATCGATCGTCTTGGTCAGGAAGTGTGCGTACGCCGGCATGATCGACTTCGCGGTGACGGCACGCGGATTCTCGAAGTGGCGCACATGCCAGAGGTCGGGATACTTGCCGCCCTCACGCGCCAGATCAGGCCCGATCCGGCGCGAGCCCCACAGGAACGGATGCTCGTACACCGACTCGCCCGGCTTGGAGTACTCGCCGAATCGCTCGGTCTCGTAGCGGAACGGACGCACCATCTGCGAGTGGCAGTTGAAGCACCCCTCGGCGATGTACATGTCGCGCCCGGCGAGTTCGAGCGGCGTGTACGGCTTCACCGACGCGATCGTGGGCACGTTCGACTTGATCAGGAACGTGGGCAGGATCTCGAACAGCGAGGCGACGACGACGGCGAGGATCGTGAGCGCCGTGAAGAGCATCGGCGCGCGTTCCCACGCGCGGTGCCACTGCACCTGATTGAAGCGCGCCCAGAGGCCGCTGGCCGGCACCACCGGGTGTTCTTCCACGTACCTGGGTGCCAGCGGTGCCGCTTCGATGATGGGGACGTGGTACGCCGCCGGACGGCGCGTCCACGTCATGATGATGTTCCAGCCGAAGATGAACATGCCGACGATGTAGAACGTGCCGCCGACCACGCGCATCCAGTACATGGGGAGCAGCTTGAGCACCGTCTCGACGAAATCGGGATAGGCCAGGCGTCCTGTCTCGTCGAAGGCGCGCCACATGAGCCCCTGCGTCACACCGGCGCTGTAGATCGCGACCACGTACAGCACGATGCCCACCGACGCGATCCAGAAGTGCAGCTCCATCGCCTTCTTGCTGTAGATCTCGGTCTGGAAGAGTCGCGGCAGCAGCCAGTACACCATGCCGAAGGTCATGAAGCCGTTCCAGCCGAGGGCGCCCGTGTGCACATGGGCGATGATCCAGTCGGTGTAGTGAGCCAGCGCGTTGACGCTCTTGATCGAGAGCATCGGGCCCTCGAACGTGGACATGCCGTACGCCGTGATGCCGACCACGAAGAACTTGAGGATCGGGTCGGTGGCCACCTTGTGCCACGCGCCGCGCAGCGTGAGCAGCCCGTTGATCATGCCGCCCCACGACGGAGCCCAGAGCATGACCGAGAAGAGCATGCCGACCGTGCTCGCCCACTCGGGCAGGGCGGTGTAGTGCAGGTGGTGCGGACCGGCCCAGATGTACATGAACACCAGCGACCAGAAGTGCAGGATGGACAGCTTGTAGCTGAACACCGGCCCTTCGGCGGCTTTCGGCATGAAGTAGTACATCAGGCCGAGGAACGGCGTGGTCAGGAAGAAGGCCACGGCGTTGTGTCCGTACCACCACTGCATGAACGCGTCCTGCACACCGGCGTAGATGCTGTAGCTCTTGAACAGCCCGGCCGGCATGGACAGGTTGTTGAAGATGTGCAGAATGGCGACGGTGACGATGGACGCGATGTAGAACCAGAGCGCCACGTAGATGTGCCGTTCGCGGCGCCGGATCAGCGTGCCGAAGAAGTTCACTGCGAACGCCACCCACACCACCGCGATCGCGATGTCGATGGGCCATTCGAGCTCGGCGTATTCCTTGGCCTGCGTGAAGCCCAGCGGCAACGTGAGCGCGGCGCTCACGATGATGGCCTGCCATCCCCAGAAATGAAATTTGCTGAGCCCATCGGAGAACATGCGGGCTTTCAGCAGGCGCTGGGTGGAGTAGTAGCAGCCCGTGAAGAACGCGTTGCCGGCGAAGGCAAAGATCACGGCATTGGTGTGCAATGGGCGCAGCCGCCCGAAGGAGAGCCATTCCAGGTTGGTATTGAAGATCGGGTTGGCGAGCTGCAACGCGATGATCAAACCGACGAGCATGCCCACGACGCCCCAGATGAGCGTGGCGAACAGGAACTGGCGGACGATGGCGTCATCGTACGAGAACCGGTTGAGCGACGCGGCCGACGCGCGCGGCACGGCGCCGCCGCCCGCGCTGGGGGCTGAGGTCATCGGGTGCCTCTGGTGAATCGTGGAATGAGGGTCATGCGCGCAGAGTTTAGGCGGTCGTCTTCTGCCCGTGCGTCAGGAGCCTCACGCGATTCCGTCGGGGATTCCCCGATGGTGGCACCCCGCACCCCGAAACGCTGTATACTTCCCGATATGTGCTCTCATCCGCTCTTCTCCCGCCCGCCCGACCGGCGGGCGTTCGTTGCCGCCGCCGTGCAGCTGGGGGTCGCCGCCGTGGCGGCCACGGTGGGCGCGCGCGCGCTGCGTGCCCAGCCGCCGGCTCGGGGTGGCGCCACTGGCACCCCCGCGCGTCCGGCCTCGGGCGCCGCGTTGCCCCCGATGACCGTCTACAAGGACCCCAACTGCGGATGCTGCGCCGAGTGGGTGAAGCACGCGCGGAAGGCGGGTTTCGAGGTCACCGTGCGGGACACGGCCGACATGGCCAGTGTCAAAGCCTCGTTCGGCATCCCTTCGGCGCTCGAGTCGTGTCACACGGCCCGGGTGGGTACGTATGCCATCGAGGGACACGTGCCGGCGGATGTCATTGTGAAGCTGCTGCGTGACCAGCCGGCGGCGCGTGGGCTGGCCGTGCCCGGCATGCCCATGGGATCACCCGGGATGGAACAGGGCGGCATGAAGGACGCCTACGATGTCGTGCTCTTCGACAAAGCCGGCAAGACGCGGGTGTTCGCGTCCCGCTGATGGGTACGTCGGTGGCCGAGGTGGTCCACGCGTCGGCGTGGCCGTTGCGGGTGCAGCCGGCGAACAGCGCGGATGTTGCCGAGATCGTCGCGCTCAACAACCTGTTCGCGCCGGACGGTCTCACGCTGCATCGCAGCGAGGCGTTCGTGGTCAGTCACCTGCAGGACTATCAGCTAGTGCGTGGTCCCGATGGGGCGCTGCTGGGACAGGTCGCTCTCGACGAGTATTCGCCGTCGCTGGTGGAGCTGGTCTCCCTCGCGGTGGCGCCCGAGGCGCAGGGGCACGGGCTGGGGCAGCGCCTGATCACGGCGGCCGAACGGCTCGCGCGCGTCCGTGGCTACCCGGAGCTGTTCGCGATTTCGCTGGCCGAGCCGCTGTTCCTGCGCATGGGATTTCTGGAATCCACGATTCTGCGCTATCCCGAAAAGATCGCGCGCTACCGGGCGATTTCGAGATCGGAGCTGTCCATCGGCCGGAAGTTCTGCTTTGCGAAAGCGCTGGCGTCCCACGCCACCGCGCGCTGAGCGGCGGGCTGCCGCCGCGCGGTAACAATGCAGGCGCGTGCCGCGTGGCTCTGCACCTTCCGCGACGGTCCGGGCGCCAGCGCGGGCAGCACCCGGATCGTGAAGACGGCACCGCGCACGAAGACCAGGCGTCGCAGGTGCGCCCACAGCGTTTCGTCGCCCACCCAGCAGAGCGTCTCGCCGCCCCCACGGTCGGCTGACACCGACAGCGCGACGGGGACCACTGGCACGCCGGCCTGCACCGCGGCTTCCACGAGCGACGAGCGGAACGGCAGCACGCTGTGTCCGAGCGTGGTGGTCCCCTCGGGGAACAGGATCACGCGGCAACCGCTGCGCAGTGCATCGCCGAGCAGCGGAATGGTGCGCAGCAGATCGCGCTTCCGCGTGCGGTCGATCCAGATCACGCCCAGGGCCCGGCCCAGCGTACCCACCAGCGGCCACCGCCGGACGTCGTCCTTGGCCACGAACGTGCACTGATGGTGACCGAGCATCGCCACGATGTCGATCCACGAGAGGTGATTGGCCACCCACAGCGCCGGCCCGTCGTGCGTCGGTCTGTCCGCCGGCGCGCCCTCGTGGCGGACCTCGATGCGCAGCGCGGCCAGCACCCCGCGGCAGAGCAGGCGCGTCGCGCGCACCACAAGGAGGCGCGTCATCCGAACAGCGAGGCGTAACTCCGCGCGTCCATGTCCCGGGTGTCCAGCATCACCAGAAAGTCCGTGGTGCCGAACTCGCGATCGAGCGCGGGCGCGCCGCACACGGTGGCGCCGAGGGCGAGATACCCCTCGAACAGCGGCGGGAGCGAGCCGTTGCCGGCCTCGGCGTCGAGCAGAGGACGGGCCCGACCGTCGTCGGGGAGGGC
This sequence comes from Gemmatimonadota bacterium, assembly GCA_031127095.1. GTDB lineage: Bacteria > Gemmatimonadota > Gemmatimonadetes > Gemmatimonadales > Gemmatimonadaceae > Gemmatimonas. The sequence continues at coordinate 20,235 of JARIEX010000006.1, read as the reverse complement.
GCGCGCCGCGGGACGGGGGCGCACGAGGATCCCGGGGTGGAGCGCCTCTCGCGCCGTGAGGGTGCGCCAGGCATCGGCCGCCACGTCAGGGGCGATGCCGGCGAGGGAGCAGCAGCCGAAGAGCACGTGCTTGCCGTTCCACTGGAGGTACCGCGCCAATCCCTTCCACAGCAGCCGGAGGACCCGCCCCGAGCGATGGGCCGGGTCCACGCAGGCCCGGCCGATCTCGACGGCGTCGGCGAGCGTGGCCCCCGGGATCGCCCCGAGCTCGAACAGCGTGGCGCTGTAGAAGCCGAATCGTGTGGCCGCCATCACCGCCGTCTGCAGCCGGTACGTCCCCACCACCTCACCGGTGCGCCGGTCACAGATCATGAGGTGATGGAACCACGGGTCACGTTCGTCCTCGTCGCGCTGCGTCAGCTGTGCACCGGCCAGCCCCTCGCCCAGCTCCTGATTGAACACGCGGAAGCGCAGTGCCTGCACCGCGTGTAACTCCTGACGTGACCATGCGAAGCGCACCACGTACGGCCCTGCTTCCACGATCCCCGGCGGGATGCCGTCGGTGTGGTGCGGAAAGACCTCGGCATCGGTGGGCGCCACGGCGGCGCCGGCATCAACGGGGGGCAGATACGGGGAGTTCGACGCGTCGAACACACGGGTCAGCATGCGAGGCCTCCTGGCGGGCGGTCACGTCCGGTGCGGAAGCACGCGGACGCCTCAACCTCCGAGTGCCCCGTACCATCCCAGTGGCGGTCGCGCCACGGAACGGTCACTGGGCGGCAACGATCGTGCACGCGCCGCACGGCCGCGCACTGGCCCCGACGCGGCGCGGGCGCGAGCTTACGGCATCATGTCTCCACAGTTCGTCGACCCCTCGCTGCCCAAGCGGATCGATCGCTGGCGCAGTCCCGCGCTCGGCATCGACATGCCGATCGTGTCCTACGGCTGGCGTGGCCAGCCGGTGCTGCTCTTCCCCACGGCGGCGGCCGACTTTCTCGAGAATGAGCGCTTCTGGCTGATCAAGGCCATCGAGCCACTGCTGATGCAGGGGCGCGTCCGTGTCTTTTCCGTGGACAGCATCAACAAGCTGGCGTGGATGGACCGCACGCTGCCGGTGGCGGAGTCGGCACGGCGTCAGGCGTTGTACTCGCGCTACATCGAAGACGAAGTGGTGCCGTACATCCGTCACGCTTGCGGCGACGGGCAGGCGCGCGCCATCACGACGGGGGCGAGCTTCGGGTGTTTTCACGCCGCCAATGCGCTGTTCCGTCGTCCCGATCTGTTCGGTGGCCTGATCGGCATGAGCGGTTTTTTCGATCTGGCTCCGAGCTACTTCAAGGGCTACAGCGACGACCACTGTTACTTCAACAATCCCATGTGGTACGTGGCGAATCTGCAGGGTGGTGCACTGGACACGTTACGGCACCACACACGGATCGCGCTCGTGGCCGGGCAGGGGGCGCACGAGCAGCCCGCGATGACACGCGACTTCCACGACCTGCTGGACCGTAAGCAGATCGGACATCATTTCGACCTGTGGGGGCATGACGTGAACCACGACTGGCCGTGGTGGCGCAAAATGCTGCCGCACTACCTGGAGCGACTCGGATGCTGATGCGTGCGGTGGGATGCGGTGCGATGAGTGTGGCGTTGGCGATGAGCGTGCCCACGGTGGTCACGGCGCAGGCGGCCGAGCGTCTGCCGGCGGCGAAGCGACCGGCGACCGTGTCCATGAAGGAGGCCTCGCTGGCCCAGCGGCTGGCGTACGTGCGCCAACTGTTGCGTAACACGCCGCTGGTGGACGGGCACAATGATCTGCCGTGGGCGATGCGCGAGGCGGCCAAGGATCCGCTGGACGTGGTGGCATACGATCTGCGCGGCAAGACGGCCGGCATGACGGACATCGCGCGCCTGCGCAAAGGCATGATCGGCGGCCAGTTCTGGTCGGTGTACATCCCGGGTGAAGTGCGCGACTCCGGCTACGCGCGCGTGCAGCTGGAGCAGATCGACATCGCGCAGCGGGTGATCGCGCGCTACCCCGATGTGTTCGTGCCGGCGTTGCGCGCCGCTGATGTGCGCCGCGCGTACGCGCAGGGGAAAATCGGCTCGCTGCTGGGCATGGAAGGCGGGCACGCGATCGAGAATTCGCTGGGCGCGCTGCGCGCGTACTATGCGCTCGGTGCGCGCTACATGACGCTCACGCACAACGTCACGCTGGACTGGGCGGACGCGGCGAACGACGTACCGCGCCACAACGGCCTCACGCCGTTCGGCAAGGAAGTGGTGCGCGAGATGAACCGGCTGGGCATGCTCGTCGATCTGTCGCACGTGTCGCCGGCGGTGATGAGCCAGGCGCTGAGCACCACCGAGGCGCCCGTGATCTTCTCGCACTCGGCGGCGCGCGGGCTCACCGACGTGCCGCGCAACGTTCCCGATTCCATTTTGGCGCGGCTGCCGAAGAACGGCGGCGTGGTGATGATGACGTTCGTGCCCGGTTTCGTGTCGCAGACCGTGGCCAATCACAGCACGGCGATCACGGCGGTGCGCGACTCGATCGCCAAGCGGTATCCGAACGACAACGACGCGCAGTTCAAGGCCGTCGCGGCGTGGCGCGAAACGCACCCCACGCCGATCGCGACGATCGCCGACGTGGCCGATCATCTCGACCACATCAAAAAGATCGCCGGCGCCGCCCACGTGGGCATCGGCGGCGATTTCGATGGCATCACCGAAACGGTGCAGGGACTCGAGGACGTCTCCACGTACCCGATGCTCTTCGCTGAACTGGTGCAGCGCGGCTGGAACGCGACGGAACTGCGCGGGCTGGCCGGTGAGAACGTGCTGCGCGCCCTGGCCCGCGCCGAGCAGGTGTCGGTCAAGCTACGCGCGACACGCCCCGCCTCGACCAAAACCATTCATCAGCTGGACGGACGCCCATGAGCCTCGATCGTCGCCACTTCCTCAAGCACGGCGCGCTGCTGGGCGCCGCCGCCGGACTGGGACTGCCTGCGGTCGCGGGCGCCTTTACGGCCGACGGCATCCGTCCGCTGGCGTACCGTCCGGAAACAGGCACCCCGCAGCCGAAGCCGCTGCGCATTCTGATTCTGGGCGGCACCGGTTTCATCGGGCCGCAGCAGGTGGAGTACGCGCTGGCGCGCCGGCATGCCGTGACGCTGTTCAACCGCGGCAAGACCAACTCCACGCTTTTCCCGCAGGTCCCGCGCCTGGTCGGCGACCGCAACCTGCCCGGCGGGCACGATGCGCTGAAGTCGGGCACCTGGGATGTCGTGATCGACAATCCCACGCGCAATCCGCAGTGGGTGCGTGACGCCGGTGCGGCACTGAAGGGGCGCGTGGGACAGTATGTGTTCGTGTCCACCATTTCGGTGTTCAGCGATTACTCCAAGCCCGGGATGGACGAGAACGGGACGCTGCACACACCGGGCGATCCGTCGGTGTGGGCCAGCAACGACGGCGCGCACTACGGTCCGAACAAGGTGCAGTGCGAGATCGACGCGAAGTCGCTGTTCGGTGAGGACAAGGTCACCATCGTGCGACCGGGTCTGATCGTGGGACCGGGCGACCTGAGCGACCGCTTCTCCTACTGGCCGGTGCGCATCGACAAGGGTGGCGAGTTGCTCGCCCCCGGCACGCCCAACGATCCGGTGCAGTACGTGGATGTGCACGACCTGAGCGAGTGGATCGTGCGCACCGGTGAGAGCCACACGCTGGGCACGTTCAACGCCACCGGTCCGAAGTCGCCCACCACGATCGCCGAGATGTTGTACGGCATCAAGGCGGTAACCACGAGCGATGCGCGCTTCACGTGGGTGCCGGCCGAATTCCTGGCCGAGCAGCAGGTGCGCGCGTGGAGCGATATGCCCGTGTGGCAACCGGCCTTCGGTCGTACCGCCGGCTTCATGTCGGTGAACTGTCAGAAGGCGTACGCCGCGGGGCTCACGTTCCGTCCGCTCGCCGAGACGGCGAAGACCACGCTGGATTGGTATAAGACGCGGCCGGCGGCCGAGCAGGAGAAGGCGCGGGCCGGTATCGCGCCGGACAAGGAGCAGGCGGTGCTGGCGGCGTGGCACGCGAAGGCAGGCCGGTGAGTACACGGCCTGCGCCACTGCGGGTGCTCGTGCTTGGCGGCACCGGCTACATCGGGCCGCATCTGGTGGAGCACGCGCTGGCGCGCGGGCACGCGGTTACGCTGTTCAATCGCGGCAAGACGAAGCCCGGGTTGTTTCCGACGGTCGAGACGCTGATCGGCGATCGCAACGATCCCAATGGACACGAGGCGCTGAAAGGGCGCACGTGGGATGTGGTGTACGACCTGCCGACGACGAATCCGCAGTGGATCGTGAACGCGGCGGCGGTGCTGAAGGGGAAGGTGGCGCAGTACGTGTACGTGAGCAGTACGGCGGCATACAAGGATTTCACGCGGTCATTTCCCGACGAGACGCATCCCACGCAGGAGCCCGCGCCGATCAGTGGCCCCGAGGCGGCGGCCGCACCGTACGGCAACAAGAAGGTGCGCTGCGAGCAGCTGGTGCAGGCGGCGTTCGGTGCCGGTGCCACGGTGGTGCGCCCGGGATTGATCGTGGGACCGGGCGATCTCACCGACCGGTTCACGTACTGGCCCGTGCGCATCGAGAAGGGTGGTGACATTCTGGCGCCCGGTACGCTCGACGATCCGGCGCAGTGGATCGACGTGCGCGACCTGACGGAGTGGATGGTGCGCCTGGGCGAGAGCCGCACCGGCGGTGTGTTCAATGCGGTGGGTCCGCGCACGGTGTGTGGGATCGGTGAACTGCTGTACGGCATCAAGGCCTGTTTTGCCAACGATGCGCAGTTCACGTGGGTGCCGACGGCGTTTCTGACGGCGCAGAAGGTGCGCTCGTGGGCGGACATGCCCGTGTGGTCGTTCACGGGGGCGAGCACGGTGGCGTTCAGCACGAGCGTGATCGAGAAGGCGCTGGCGGCTGGGCTGACGTTCCGTCCGTTGGCCACCACGGTGCGCGATGCGCTCACGTGGTACCATGCGCGACCGGCGGCCGAGCAGGAGAAGCTACGGGCAGGGATTTCGCCTGAACGCGAGCGGGAGGTGCTCGCGGCGTGGCGTGCGCAGCCGGGTGCTGCTGGTCGCCCCGATACGGATGGGAGCCAGTGATGGCATCCGGGAATGCAGCGGGACGTGCCGCCGGAGTCGGTCCGTTTCGGCGCATCGTGGACCGGCTCGGCACGATGGAGCCGGGGGAAGAGCGGTCGACACTGCTGGCGGCGACGTACTTTTTCTTCGCGCTGGCGAGCTACTTCATTTTGCGCGCGGTCCGTGACGAAGCGGGTGTGGCGGCGGGGACCTCGGGGTTACCGTGGCTGTTCACCGGGACGCTGATCACGACGCTCGTGATGAATCCGGTGTACGGCACGGTCGTGGCGCGCCTTCCGGTGCGCCGGTTCATCCCGATCGTGTATCGCGTGTTCATCGCACTGCTGCTCGGGTTTGCCGCCCTGATCAAGTACGGCCCGCCGGTGCTCGAGCCGTATCTCGGCCCCGCGTTCTGGATTTTGACCAGCATTTACAGCCTGTTCATCCCCTCGGTGTTCTGGGGATTCATGGCCGACACGTTTTCGCCGGAGCAGAGCAAGCGGCTGTTCGGCATCATCAGTGTGGGCGGCACCCTCGGCGCGCTGGTGGGGTCGTTCCTGACGGCGCGCTTCGCCGAACTGGTGGGCATTCCCGTGTTGATGGTCATGTCGGTGGTGCTACTCGAGTGCGCGGTGCAGACCGTGCGGGCGTTTCCGCCCAGCTTCCGTCGCGAAACGCGCGAGCGCGACGCGGCGCAGCGCTCGGTGGGCGGCTCGTCGCTGGCCGGCATCACGCATGTGCTGCGCTCCCCGTACCTGCTGGGGATTTGCCTCTACATGCTGATGTTCACGATCGGCTCGACGATTCTCTACTTCCAGCAGGCAGAGATCGTGGGCGCGCGCTACGACGACCGGGAGGCACGCACGGCGTTTCTGGCGAACATCGACACCGTGGTCCAGTCGCTGACGGTGCTGGCGCAGCTGTTCCTGACGGGGCGTGTCATCCGCTGGGCCGGGGTGGGCTTTACGCTGGCGATCATGCCCGTGCTGAGCTTCGTGGGGTTCACCGCGCTCGGCCTGTGGGGGACGCTCGCGGTGTTTGTCGTGTTTCAGGTGATGCGCCGCGCCGGGGAATACGCCTTCGGTCGGCCTGCGCGCGAGATCCTGTTCACCGTGGTGCCCCCGGAGGACAAATACAAGGCGAAGAATCTGATCGACACCTTCGTGTATCGGGGTGGTGATCAGATCGGGGCATGGAGTTATGCCGGGCTGAGCGCGATCGGGATGGCCGTGAGCACGATCTCGCTGCTGGCCGCGCCGCTCAGCGCGCTCTGGCTCACGATCGCGATTTGGCTTGGCCGGCGACAACTGCAGCTGGCGCGCGAGGCGCCGGAGTAACGGTGTCCTGCGGGACCACGCGCACGAAGCCGTGGTATTGCCAGCGGTTGCCCACCCGGTGCCACCGTTCGCAGAAGGTGTAGCGCTGCGTCTGTGGAGGCTGTCCTGCGGTCGGTGGGGCGACCGCGAAGTGCGTGGTGTCGCCTGATTGATCAGCGACTCGGCGTCTGGGAGCGCCCACGCACCGCTGCGGGCGGGGGCGGTGGCGCGTGGTGCCGGTTGTGCTGCGGCCACGGTGAACGCACCCGCCAAGCACGTTACCGCCAGCACCGCCCTGAGGCAGCGGTCGCGCGTGGTGCCAGCGGGGTGTGTTGTGAGCCGAGTCGTCGTCATGGTCGGTTGCCCGATGCTACCCCGTTTTGCCGCGCTGGTTCACCGCTCCCGGGCCGTCAGGCGTTCGCGGAGCGGACGCCAGGTGAAAGCCGTGGCCGCTGAAAGGACCCGCCAGACTATCGCGGAGGTCTCGTGGGGGCTATTCGTAGGCGATGTGGCACAGGCCACCACGGTGCGGGCGATCGACACTTCAAAGCGTGGAGAAGGGCTGTGGACCACCTGGAACGAGAAAAGCTTGAGCAATATCAAATCTTGCTCGAGGAAACCTTGGCCGGAATTTTTGGCGAGCTCGATCAAGCGCAGCTCGCGAACGTAAAACCATTACTGAAGACCACAGAGCTGCCCGGCGGCTCGATTCTGATGCGGCAGGGCGATGCCTCCGACGTGATTTATCTCGTACTCGCCGGTCGCCTTCAGGCATCGATCCTCGATGAGGACCAGCAGCGCATCATCCTCAGCGACATCGGCCGCGGCGAACCGATTGGCGAGATGGGCGTTATCAGTGGCGCTCCGCGTACCGCAACCATTACGGCGCTGCGTGACTGTCTCCTGGTTTCCTTAACTGGCGCCGATTTTAAGAGCGTGCTGCATTCCTGGCCCGGCGCTGCACTACCCTTGGCCAGCAAGCTCATCGAGCGTCTGTCGCCAAAAAACCGCTTCAACACAAAGAAGCCCAAAGTCGTCAATTTGTGCGTCCTGCCGTTGCATCCGGAATGCCTGGCCTCCCCGCTGGCCAACGAGTTAGGCGCCTCCCTGATGCACGAACAGCGGCGTTTTGGTATGGAAGAGGCATCGCTGGTCGTGCATGATCGCGTAAGTATTGATGCAATATTGGGGGCTGGCGTCGCCGATGCGGATTCGAGCAGCCCCTCTGACTATCGCCGCCTGCTCGCGTGGCTTGACGAACAGGAAATCCGGCACGAGATGCAAGTGTTTGCCGCCGATGCATGGGATAGCCCTTGGACCCGCCTGTGCCTCCGATTTGCCGATCACGTCCTGCTGGTCGCGGATGCGGATGGCGACGCCAAACTCAGTGACGTGGAACAGCAGTACCTGTCGGGCGCGACGCCGATCATCACGGTCAAGCAGAGTCTGTGGCTGCTTCACCCTGACGACCGCAAAATTCCCGCCAACACCGCGCGCTGGCTGACGGCCCGCACACACATTCCGATCGACGGCATGTCGCATTTTCACTGCCGACGCGGGAAGCAGTCGGACTGGCACCGATTGGCACGTATCGTGTCCGGACAAGCCTGCGGCATTGTGCTGGCAGGCGGCGGTGCGCGCGGTTTTGCCCATTTGGGCGTCATGCGCGCTCTGGAAGAGCACGGCATCGATTGGGATATGGTCGGCGGTACCAGCATGGGTGCGGTGATGGGTGCTTACGGCGCGATGGACCTCCCCAGCGCACAAGTGATCAAGCTTGCCGTCCACGCGTTGAAAAATAGTCCGACAGGCGACTTCAACTGGTTTCCGATGATGTCGCTGCTGCGCGGCCATCGCCTCAAGGCGCTTGTCCGTGACGTCGTTGTCACTGCATTGGAAGAGAATGTGAAGGTCGAGGATCTCTGGAAGCCATTTTTTTGTGTCGCGTCCAATTACTCCCGCGCGCAGGTGGAGATCATGCGTGCGGGCGCCCTGGACCTGGCCATTACCGCCAGCGTCTCGATTCCTGCGGTCTTTCCACCGGTTCTCATCAATGGCGATCTGTTGATCGACGGTGCTTCCTTCAATAACTACCCCGTCGACGTGATGCGTGCTTCCGGCGCCAGCCGCATCATTGGCGTGGATCTCAGCCGAGATAATTACTGGCCGCTGCCGTTCCAGATTATGCCGAGCAGCTGGCAGCTGTTGGTAGATCGTGTGTTACGAACGCGAAAGCATCGCCAATTCAAAGGGTTGCCCAACCTTGGCGCGATCGTGCTCAATGTTTCGCTGATGACAGGCGCTTCTTCACAGAAGAAAATGCGCGAGCTGGTCGATCTCCAGTTTCAGCCAGATATTTCACGGATCGGCTTACTGGACTGGAATGCGTTTACACAGGCCGTCGACCTGGGACTGAAGCATGCTCGGGAACTCCTGACCGCAGATGACAAGGTCTTGCCAAGGCTTTGGTACGCGAACGCGTAAGGCGGACACACCCGGCCGGTGAGCCGCAGTGTCTGGATCGTGAAGTCGAGGCCGAGGCCCGATGCTCTGCTCCGCGGCCGTCTGCGCGAGTCTTTTTGATGAACAGTCATCAGGCCACCAGATCGGCACGGCACTTCGGCGCCTGTCGCTCGGCCCATCCCCTGAACACACCGTCATGACGCATCGCGACGTTGAACCATCGGCCGATGTTTAACGCCGCGCACTGGCGGCGCGCGGCCGCCACCGCCGTGCTTTCCCTCGCGGCCACTGCGGTCGCTACCGCGCAGGGACCGGCCAGTGCGCGGCAGCTTCTCGACGGCTACGTCGCGGAGGCGCTCACCGCCAATCTCGCCATCGCGCAGCAGTCCGCCGCGCTCGCCCGCGCCACGGCCAAGGTGCGCGAGGCCGACGGGCGGTTCCTCCCCACGGTCGGCCTGAACGCGCGCTACTCCGAGTTCAGCGGTGTCGTGAACATCGGGGACTTCGTCAACCCGGCGTATGCGGCGCTGAATCAGCTCATCGGTGAGTCACGCTTTCCGACCAACGTGAGTGCGACGCTCCCGTTCCGTCAGGAAACCAAGCTCGAACTGACCCAGCCGCTTTTCAACGACGCGCTCTTCGGCGCCCGTGCGGCGGCCCGGGCTCAACGCGATCTGGCGGGTGCCACCCGCAAGGGCGCCATGCGACAACTCGCGGCCGACATCCAGCAGGCCTGGCTCGGCTACGCCAGCACGGTGCGCGCCGTCGAGACGCTCGAGGCCACGCTCCCCGTCCTCGACGAGTATGTGCGGGTGAGCGACCGCCTGATCGGGGCCGGACACGCCACCCCCGATGTGCTGCTGCGCGCGCGGGCCGAGCGCAGCGAGCTGCTGCAGCAGATCGAAGAGGCTCGCCGGCAGCGGGATGCAGCGCGGCGCGGCTTCAATGTGCTGCGCAATCGCGATGAGGACAGCGCGATTGCCCTTGCGGCGGACAGCACGCTGCTCGAGGTCGACTCGCTGTCGCGCAGTGCGCTGCTGGCGCATGCCCTCGCGCATCGCGAAGAGCTGGCGCAAGCCGGCAGCGGCATCTCGCTGGCCCGGGCGCAAGAGCGCATCGCCACGGCGGCCTACCTGCCCAGCGTGGCACTGGCCGCGAGCTACGGCGTACAGGGCGACCGCTATCGCTTCAACAACCGCAGCGATGTGGCACTCGCCTCCTTGGTGATGTCGTGGAATGCTTTTAATGGTGGCCAGGACGCCGCCCGGCGGGAGCAGGCGAACGCGACCCGTACGGAGGCGGAGTACCGCCAGCGGGAGGCCGAGCGCGCCATTGCGCTGCAGGTTGGGAACGCGTACGACGCGGTGCAGTCGGCACGCAGCATGCTTACCACAGCCGACGACCGTCTGGCCAGCGTGCAGCGCGCCTTCGGGCTGGTGCAGCGCCGCTTCGCTGAGGGGTTGGCGACACCGGTGGACTTTCTGAGCGCGCGCACGGCTTTCACGTCGGCGGCGATCAATCAGGTGATTACCCGCTTCACCTTCGCCACGCGTGTGGTGGAACTCGAACGCGCCGCTGCCCTGCGCGTGCTGCCCCGCTGATTTGCTGCGCGCTCCGCAGATGCGCCCCACGCCCACTTCATCCGTCCCCACGCTTATGTCGCCCCGTCGCTCTCTGCTCCATCGCGCCGTTCTCGTCCCGGTGGCGGTCCACCTGCTGTCCGCCTGTGGCAACACGCCCGCCCGCGATACGACGACCCGCGCCCCCGTGGTGCCGGTGAGCGTAGACACCGTAACGCGCGGCACCACCGCCGCCGCCGTGTCCGCGACCGGCACCTTCGGTTCACGCGATGAAATCCCGCTGGCGTTCAAGATCGGTGGCATCGTCGCGCGCGTGCTGGTCGACGAGGGCGCTACGGTTCAGCGCGGCCAGCTGCTCGCCTCGCTCGATCTGCGCGAAATCACGGCAACCGTGGACAAGGCGCAGACGGGATTCGACAAGGCGCAGCGCGATCAGGCGCGCGTGCAGCGGCTTACCGTCGACAGTGTGGCCACCCTCGCCCAGCTGCAGGACGCGACGTCGACGCTCGAGGCCGCGCGTTCCGATCTGATCACGGCCACGGTGAATCGCGAATATGCCACGATCGTGGCGCCCGAGGCCGGCATCGTGCTGCAGCGACTGGTCACGGCGGGTTCAACGGTGTCCACGGGCACGCCCATCATGAAGCTCGGCGGTACGCGACGCGGTCGCGTCCTCCGGGTCGGGCTTCCCGATCGCGATGCGTTGCGGGTCCAACCGGGTGACGCCGCCACCGTGCGTTTCGACGCCCTGCCGGCGCGCACCTTCACCGGCCGCGTGCTGCTGGTGGGTCGCTCCGCTGATCCCCGGACGGGGACCTACGCGGTCGAGATCACCGTGAGCGGTGCCGACGCATTACCCAGCGGACTGGTGGGCGCGGTCTCGATTGTGGTGCGTGGTGCGACGGGTGGCGCCACGCGCGGTGCGTCGGTCTCGGTGGACGCGTTGCTCGAGGCTGATCGCGATTCGGCCACGGTCTACACCGTTGCGGCCGGACGCGAGGTGCCCATTGAGCTGATTGCGCAGCCACAGCGCGTGCGCGTGACCGGTGTGTCTGGTGACCGCGCCATGATCGAGGGGCTCGCACCCGGCGCGCGCATCGTGACGCGAGGCGCCGCGTATGTCACGCCGGGCGCGCGCGTGCGTATCGTCACGGCTGATACGCTTGCCGCCGCCCTGAATGTCACCGCCGCACCGGCCGGGTCCGCAACGCGTACCGCGGTGCAGCCATGAACTTTCTGGGGACGCTGGCCGAATTTTCGGTCAAGCGGTGGCAGTTCACGGTGCTGCTGTTCCTCATGTTCGGCGCACTGGGTGTGAGCAGCTGGATCGCGATTCCGCGTGCCGAAGACCCCGATTTTCCGGTGCCGATCTTCACGACCGTGGCCGTGTATCCGGGCGCGTCGCCGGCAGACATGGAGCAGCTGGTGACCGAGCCGCTCGAAAAGCAGCTCAACTCGCTCACCGAGGTGAAGAAGCTCACCTCGACGAGTAGCGACGGATTGTCGGTGATCAAGATCGAGTTCGATTCAGAATCGGATGCGGAGCGCAAGTATGATCAGGTGCTCCGTGAGGTGAATGCGTTGCGCGCCGACCTGCCGTCGGCATTGCAGCGGCTGGAAGTGCAACGCAATGAGAACTCTGATCTCACCGTGTTCCAGGTGGCGCTGGTGGCACCGCAGGCGCCGTACGCGCAGACGGATGACGTGGCGAGGCGCTTCGAAGACGCGCTGGAGCGTGTGCCCGGGGTGAAGCAGGCGGAGCGGTGGGCCGCACCTCCGCGTGAGATGCAGGTCACGCTCGATCTCGGTCGCATGGCGCGCCTCGGTCTCACGCCGACGCAGGTGTTCAACGCACTGGGGAGCGACAACGCGCAGATCCCCGGCGGCTCGGTGGACGTGGGGACGCGTCGCTACAACATCGCTACGACGGGTCGGTACAAGAGCGCCGAGGATGTGCAGCGCACGGTGATCACGGGCGCCAACGGTGCCGTGGTGCGCGTTCAGGACATCGCGACCGTGCAGTGGGGCGATGGCGACGCCGTACACATGGGACGCTGGAACGGACAGCGCGCCATGTGGGTGACGGTGGCGGTGCAGAAGGGCACGAACATTTCGGCGGTGAAGGCGGATGTGTGGGCGGCCCTCGACGTCCTTGAGCGGGGCTTGCCCCCGGGGATCACGCTGGCCCGTGGTTTCGATCAGTCGCAAAACGTGGACCGGCGATTGGCGCGCCTGGGCGAGGATTTCGCGATTGCCCTCCTGCTGGTGCTGATCACGCTGCTGCCCCTTGGTACGCGGGCGTCCGTGATCGTGATGATCTCGATTCCGCTGTCGCTGGCCATGGCGGTCATGTTGCTGTACGCCACCGGTTACAGCATCAATCAGCTGTCGATCGTGGGCTTCGTGATTGCGCTGGGGTTGCTGGTGGACGACTCAATCGTGGTCGTGGAAAACATCTCGCGATTCCTTCGTCACGGATACACGCGGACCGCGGCGGCGATCGAGGGAACGAAACAGATCGGGGTGGCGGTCCTGGGTGCCACCGGCACGCTCGTCTTTGCGTTCCTGCCGCTGCTGTTCCTGCCGGGGCTGGCCGGCAAGTACATCCAGTCGTTGCCCATTGCGGTGGTGTTCGCGGTGGTGTCCTCCCTGGTCGTGTCGCTCACCATCATTCCGTGGCTGGCCAGCCGGTTGATGCCGCGCACGGAGCACGCCGAAGGCAATCGCGTGCTGCAGTGGCTCGATCGTGGCATTCATCGCACCTACGCGCCGCTGCTGCACCGGGCGCTGGCGGCGCCGCGCACGACCTTGGTGCTCGCCCTGTTGGTGGTGGCAGGCTCGGTGGCGCTGGTGCCGGCGGTCGGCTTCTCGCTGTTCCCGAAAGCCGGCACGCCGCAGTACCACGTGGACATCGAGACCCCGGATGGCACGTCGCTCGCGGAAACCGACCGGGCGGCGCGCTATGCCGAGTCGGTGATCCGGCAGCATCCCGCCACGCGCGGTGTGTTCACCAACGTGGGAAAGGACAATCCGGAGGTGTATTACAACGTGTTTCAGCGCGCGGAGGCGCCCAATCGCGGGCAGCTGATCGTGCTGCTGCACGACTACGACAATGTGCGCACTCCGATGGCGCTTGATTCGCTGCGACAGCAGTTGGCGCTGTATCCCGGCGCGCGTATCGAGTTGAAGGAGTTCGAGAACGGTCCCCCCGTTGATGCGCCAATCGCGATGCGCATTGAGGGTACGAATCTCGATACCCTGCAGCGGCTCGCGGCGCAGTACGATGCGGTGTTCAAGGGCACCGAGGGGACGCAGTATGTGAACAACCCCGTCCGGCTGCGTCGATCGGATCTGACGCTGGTGGTGGACAAGCAAAAGGCGGGCCTGCTCGGCGTTCCGAGCGTGGAAGTGGAGCGCACGCTGCGGTTGGGGATTGCCGGGATCGAGGCGGGGAAGATCCGCTCGGCCAATGGCGACGAGTATCCGCTCATGGTGCGTATGGCGCACAACGGGCGACCGGCACCGGAGGCACTCGATCGTATTCACGTGAGCAGCGTGAGCGGTGCCATGATTCCGCTGTCGCAGATCGCGGCGGTGCGCTTCAACGCATCGCCGACCACGATCGATCATGTGAACCGGCAGCGTTCCGTGACCATCACGAGCTACGTACGCTCGGGGTACAACACCGACGCCGTTACCAGGCAGGTGTTGAGCGCACTCGAGGCCGTCGTATTGCCGGCGGGCTACGTGTTGCATCCGGCCGGCGAGTTCGAGAGCCGTCAGGAAAGCTTTCGCGGCATTGGCGGCGCGATCATCGTGGCGGTGTTTGCGATTCTCGCCATTCTGGTGCTCGAGTTCCGCGACTTCCGTACCACGCTGGTGGTGGCCTCGGTGATTCCACTGGGGTTGGTGGGTGGTATCGTGGCGCTGTTGCTCAGCGGCTACACGCTGTCGTTCACGGCCATGATCGGCTTCGTCGCATTGGTGGGCATCGAGATCAAGACGAGTATTCTGCTGGTGGACTTCACCGACCAACTGCGGCGACAGGGGGTGAGTCTGGATGACGCGATTCAACAGGCCGGCGAGATTCGATTCCTGCCGATCGTACTCACGACGATGACGGCGATCGGTGGGTTGCTGCCGCTGGCCTTTCAGGGATCGGGGCTGTACTCACCGCTGGCGTGGGTGATTATCGGCGGGCTGGTGTCGAGTACCCTGATTGCGCGGCTGGTCACGCCGGTGCTGTACAAGATGCTGGCACCGGCGTTGGAGGAGAGTGAGGAGCCGGCGCCGCAGTCGGTGGGGGTGGTGCCGGTCACGGCGTAGCTGCTGTTGCAGATCCGTGTCGTTTCGGTGCAATCCGTCAATCCGTGTTCCAGCTGTTTGCGATCCCTCGGCGGCACCGTCGGTGGTGATCCGGCACGATCCAAAACAGCCTGAACACGGATACCGCGGATCACACGGTAACAACACGGATAAGCCGATCAGCGTAGCACCGGCCATCGCAGTGCGCCGACGCATCGCTGTTGTGTTGTTCAATCAAAGAGTGCAAAGCCATCGGATCGGAAACGTGCTCCGTCGTCCCCACGGAGCAGATCTGTGTTGTTTCGGTGCAATCCGTCAATCCGTGTTCCGGCTGTTTACGATCTCTCCGCGACACCACCGGTGGTCATCCGGCACGATCCAAAACAGCCAGAACACGGATACCACGGATCACACGGTAACAACACGGATAAGCCGATCCACGTATCCGCGGCCATCGCAGCGCGCCGACGCATCGCTCTCGGGTTGTTCAATCGGCGAACACCAATCCGTTGGAAAAGCCGCGACCTCCGTCGCCCCCACGGAGCAGATCCGTGTTGTTTCGGTGCAATCCGTCAATCCGTGTTCCGGCTGTTTACGATCTCTCCGCGACACCACCGGTGGTCATCCGGCACGATCCAAAACAGCCAGAACACGGAGACCACGGATCACACGGTAACAACACGGATAAGCCGATCCACGTATCCGCGGCCATCGCAGCGCGCCGACGCATCGCTGTTGTGTTGTTCAATCAAAAAACCAATCCGTTGGAAAAGCAGCGACCTCCGTCGCCCCCACGGAGCAGATCTGTGTTGTTTCGGTGCAATCCGTCAATCCGTGTTCCGGCTGTTTGCGATCTGTCCATGACGCCACCGGTGGTGATCCGGCACGATCGACACCAGCCAGACCACGGAGACCACGGATCACACGGTAACAACACGGATAAGCCGATCCACGTAGCACCGGCCACCGCAGCGCGCCGACGCATCGCTGATGTGTTGTTCAATCAAAACCAATCCGTTGGAAAAGCAGCGACCTCCGTCGCCCCCACGGAGCCGATCCGTGTTGTTACCGTGCAATCCGTCAATCCGTGTTCCGGCTGTTTACGATCTCTCCGCGACACCACCGGTGGTCATCCGGCACGATCAACACCAGCCAGCCCACGGAGACCACGGATCACACGGTAACAACACGGATAAGCCGATCCACGTATCCGCGGCCATCGCAGCGCGCCGACGCGTCGCTGTTGTGTTGTTCAATCAAAAAACCAATCCGTTGGAAAAGCAGCGACCTCCGTCGCCCCCACGGAGCAGATCCGTGTTGTTTCGGTGCAATCCGTCAATCCGTGTTCCGGCTGTTTACGATCTCTCCGCGACACCACCGGTGGTGATCCGGCACGATCCAAAACAGCCAGAACACGGAGACCACGGATCACACGGAATCAACACGGATAAGCCGATCAGCGTCCCAGCGGCCATCGCAACGCGCCGGCCCATCGCTGATGTGTTGTTCAATCAAAAACCAATCCGTTGGAAAAGCAGCGACCTCCGTCGCCCCCACGGAGCAGATCCGTGTTGTTTCGGTGCAATCCGTCAATCCGTGTTCCAGCTGTTTGCGATCTATCCGTGACGCCACCGGTCGTGATGAGGCGAGACCGAGAACTGCCAGAACACGGATACCACCGATCACACGGAACCAACACGGATAAGCCGATCGGTGCGCCGCCGCCCGTCCCATGCCAGCCAGCCCCGTCGCGACAACATTGCGGGTTGCCGCGGCGTAGCTCATAGTTGCTCCCGCCCGCGTTCTCCCGGGCCGAGTCGGTCCACCTCTGCTCACCTTGCCCATGCGAAATATCCGCGTCCTCGCCCTCGGGGCCGGCCTGTCCGGTCTGATGGCCAGTCCGCTGGCGGCCCAGACGGCGCTGCCGCCCAAGGCCTCCGTCGACGCTTCCGTGCTTACTGCGCTGCGGTGGCGCAACATCGGCCCCGCCAACATGATGGGACGGATCGTCGATATCGAAGGCATCGCGTCGCCCTCGAAGACGTTCTACGTGTCCACCGCCGGCGGTGGGTTGTGGAAGACCACCAACAACGGCACCACCTTCAAGGCCGTCATGGACACGGCCCGCGTGTCGTCGGGTGGTGATCTCGCCATCGCCCCGTCGGACACCAACGTGATCTATTGGGGCACCGGCGAGGCGAATTCGCGCAATTCCATCTCGCCGGGTGGCGGCATCTACAAGTCGGCCGACGGTGGCAAGTCGTGGACGTTCCTCGGCCTCGCCGAGACGCGCTCCATCGGTCGCATCCAAGTGCACCCCACCGATCCGAACACCGTGTGGGTGGCGGCCCTTGGCCATCCGTGGGGACCGAACAAGGAGCGCGGGCTCTACAAGACCACCGACGGCGGCAAGAACTGGCGCCTGGTGAAGTTTCTCGACGAGAAGACGGGCTTCGTGGATGTGCAGCTCGACCCGCGCAACCCGAACACCCTCTGGGCCTCGAGCTACGAGCGCGTGCGCGGACCGTACTTCCTGAAGTCGGGCGGCACCGGCTCGGCGCTCTGGAAGAGCACCGACGGTGGCGAGACGTTCGCCGAAGTGAAGGGTGGCGGATTCCCCACCACCACCAAGGGACGCATCGAGATCGCCATCGCGCGCTCGAATCCTGACGTGATGTACACCATGGTCGAGGCCGACACGGCGCCCAATCTCACGAAGGACGCCAAGGTCGCGCCGCAGAAGCGGCCCAGCGGCCTGTATCGCTCGGATAATGGCGGCACGACGTGGGCGTACATGAACCCCGACAACACGCGCCCGTTCTACTACTCGCAGGTGCGCGTCGATCCCACGGATCCGAACCGCGTGTACTGGTCGTCCACGCCGGTGAAGTATTCCAGTGACGGCGGCAAGACAGCCGGCAACACCACCGAAGGGATTCACGTGGATCACCATGCCATGTGGATCGATCCCAATGATCCGCAGCGCATCGTCACGGGTAACGACGGAGGCGTCGCCGTATCGAACGATCGTGGTGGGAACTGGTTGTTCCCCAACTCCATCGCCATCGGCCAGTTCTATAATATTTCGGCCGACATGGGCGTGCCGTACCGCGTGTGCGGCGGCCTGCAGGACAACGGATCGTGGTGCGGGCCGAGCCGCCGCAAGCAGGGGCCGGTCACCAACGCGATGTGGCACAACGTGGGTGGGGGCGACGGCTTCGTGACGCAGCAGGATCAGACGAACACCGACATCATCTACTCCACGTCGCAGGGCGGTAACATGGGCCGCCTGAACTTCGCGACCGGCGAGCGCACGGCACTGCGCAAGCCCACGTGGCGCGATGGCGGCTACCTGCAGTGGAACGACTCCATCTACGCCGTGTGGCCCGATACCACCAAGCCCGCCACGGCCACGCAAAAGAAGCAGATGGCGGCGTATCGCGCGCGTCAGCGGGCCGATTCGGTGGCCTACGCGCTGCGTTGGAACTGGAACACCCCGTACATCATTTCGAAGCACAATCCGGCGACGCTGTACTTCGGCGCCAACCGCGTGCTCAAGAGCGTGAAGTACGGCGACGAGATGTTCCCCATCTCCGGTGAGCTCTCCTACGCCGACTCGGCCAAGCTGTTCGTGGCGCTCAAGACCACCGGCGGCATCACGCCCGATGTGACGGGTGCCGAAACGTTCGGGACGGTGGTGTCGCTGAACGAATCGTCGATCCGTCCGGGGCTACTCTATGCCGGCACCGATGACGGGCGCGTGTGGGTTACGCGCAACGACGGCGCGCAGTGGGACGAAGTGACGAAGAACGTCACCGGCGTGCCGGCGGGCAGCTACGTATCGCGCATCGAGCCGTCGCACTTCGACAGCGCGACGTTCTACGTCACGTTCGACAATCACCGCAACGACGATTACACGCCGTACGTGTTCGTGACCACGAACTTCGGCCGCACGTTCACGTCGATCGTCAACAACCTGCCGAGCGGTCAGACGGACTTCGTGCACGTGATCCGTGAAGACACGAAGAATCAGAATCTGCTCTTCGTGGGCACGGATGTGGGCGCGTACGTGTCCATCGATCGCGGGCAGTCGTGGCAGCGGTTCATGAGCGGACTTGGCACCACGCCGGTGCACGATCTGGTCGTTCATCCGCGCGACGGCGAACTCATTGCCGGCACGCATGGGCGTTCCATCTGGATCGCCGACATCACGCCGTTGCAGCAGATGACGCCGGCCGTGATGGCGGCCAAGGCCACGCTGTTTGAGCCACGCACGGCGTTCCAGTGGGGCGAGCAGACGATCAACGGCGGCAACGTGGGGCAGGGGGTGTTCCAGGGCCCGAGCCCGACATACGGCGCATCGATGTGGTACCGGCTGTCGGAGAGCGCCGGCGGTCAGGTGCGCATGATCGTGCAGGACGCGAGCGGCGACACGATCCGTTCACTTACTGGACCGGGTCAGGCTGGCCTGCACAACGTGGTGTGGGATATGCGCGCCCAGCGCCCGGCTCCGGCGCGGATCGCGCTGTCGCCGGCGCAGCTGCGTGACAGCATCAACACGCAGCGGCGTGTGATGCGCGCGCTCGATTCGCTCGAGAAGGCGGGTGCCGTGCCGGCGCCGATGCTGGCGCAGATCCGCACGACCGTGCAGACCGGTCAGCAGCCGCCGGAAATGCAGGCCATGCTGGCCGGGGCGCTCGGTGGCGGTGGCGGCGGTGGTGGGCGATTCGGCGGGGCCACGGGCTTCCAGGACCGTCCTGGCGAGACGCGTCCACTGCCGAGCTTTCCGACGGCTGGCGCTGGGGGCCCCGGCGGTCGCGGTGGACCGGGCGCGGGTGCCGGCGCGGCGGCGGGTCCGGCCGGATTGCAGGCGATGTTCGGTCCGCTCCGCGACGCGCTGGGCGATGACTTCGCGGCGATCGGGATCTTCCCGGGCGGCGGTGGTGGTGGTGGTCGTGGTGGCCGCGGCGGGCAGAACGCGCTCGTGGGCACCGGTGACTACAAGGTCACCATCATTGTGGGTGGGACGTCGTATTCGAAGGTGCTCCACGTCGAGCGCGTGAGCGGCGGCGAAGGCGGCGGCGGGTTCTTCGGGTTCGACGACGACGAACGGCGCTAGTTCCGGCCTTGATGGAACGATGCCCCGTGACCGGTTCGCCGGTCACGGGGCATCGACCTTCTCATGGCCTATCCGTCCGATTCCCCGTCGACGGACACCGCGGCGAGCTTCGCCCCCAGCTCCGGAAATCCGCGGGCAATGGCCAGCATGGCCGGTGTGGTCTTGTCGTCGGTGAGCGCGTGCGGATCGGCGTCGCGCGCCAGGAACAAGTCGCAGAGCGCCTCGTTGCCGCGCGACGCGGCGAGGTGCAGCGGCGTGTTGCCGTTGGCATCGCGCGCCGTCACGTCGGCACCGGCAAAGACG
>JARIEX010000099.1 GCA_031127095.1 Gemmatimonadota bacterium | reverse complement strand
TCCGGCACCTTCACCGCCGACAGAATCGTGGCCAGCCGCTGCGCCTGCTCGGGCGAGCGCGCCGCGGCCGGCTTTCGCACGCCGGTGCAGGCATCCACGCGATCCGCCAGCTGCGCGCGCGTGAGTTTGGCGCCCACCGGCAAGCCTTGCCACAACGGATACGACGGCTCGTCGGCACGCGGATGGTCGCCGCACACGGCCTGATACACGACGCGCAGGTCCATCCGGAAGTCGTACGACAGCGACGCGCCGCCCAGCACCCCGCTGGTGAGCATCACGGCATCATACGGCACGGCACCGGCCGCATCGCGCGCGCCGAACAGCTCGGCGGTGCGCGCCGCCACACCGGCGCCCCACGACTGCCCGTGCAGAATGGTGCGCTCCGGCCGGCCGTGCAGTGCGACAAACCACATCCGCGAGCGCTCGACGTCTTCGGCGGCGGACCGCACCGCGACACCGCCCTGATGGTACGTGCTGGCCACCACAGCAAATCCCATCCGCGTCCAGATGCTCCACCGTGTGAGATCATCGGCGCTCCCCTTCGCATCCGGCGCGCCGAGATCGGGGCCGCCGTGGGCATGCACCACCAGCCGCCGGTTCCACGCCGACGGCATTGCCACCCACACGAACGCGCCGGCGGCATCGGTGCCCAGTGAACAGCGCACCGACGCAGGAATCCCCTCGGGGCATGGCGTGGCCACAGCCGGCGGCGGCGGCGGTGACGTGCGCTGCGCCGCCAGTGGCATCGCCACCGCGGGCGAGAGCAGGCACGCGGCCGTTGCAGACAACCGCCGCATCACGCCGCGCAACAACCAGAGGGTGACGCCCGCCTGCAAAGTCATCGTGATCACGGAAAGATTCCACACCTGTGTGATGGCGACACCGGGACGGTGCGACGGCCACCGGATGTCGCGGGGATCGAAACGGACGTGCGATCGTTCACCAGCGAAGGCTGTCAGCCCTACGCACGCTTGGCAATCGCCAACCGGCCTCCCGGCCGCCGTCTCTTGCCCAATCGGTGATTGCGTGCTGATTTCCTGTCCATGCACACACACGCCCTGCCCCGCCGTGCCCCTCGGCGCCTGCTCTCGCCGGCGCTCGCGCTCGCCCTCCCGCTGCTGCTCGCCTGCGCGCCCAACGGCGACGACAAGCCGGTGATCGGGCTGATCACGAAGACCGAGTCGAACCCGTTCTTCGTGAAGATGAAGGAGGGGGCTGAACAGGCCGCCGCCGCGCAGGGGGCGACGCTGATTGCTGCGGCGGGTCGCTCCGACGGCGACAACGCCGGGCAGGTCACCGCCATCGAGAATCTCATGGCAGCCGGCGCCAAGGCGATTCTCATTTCCGCGAGCGACTCCAAAGCCATTGTGCCCGCCATCGCGAAGGCGCGCGCGGCCGGTATTCTGGTGATCGCGCTCGACAGCCCCACCGATCCGGTGGATGCCACCGACGCCCTGTTCGCCACGGACAACTTCAAGGCCGGACAGCTGATCGGCGCGTACGCCAAGGCGCGTCTCGGCGCGACGCCGGCGAAAATCGCCACGCTCGATCTCATTCCGGGCCACCCCACGGGTGCGCAGCGCCACAACGGGTTCCTGAACGGCTTCGGACTCCCGTCGTACGACAAGGCGCGTAACGAACTCGCCCAGCCGCCGGAAGTGGTGTGTATGACCGACGCCATGGGCGATCAGGCCAAGGGACAGACGGCCATGGAGAACTGCCTGCAGGCGCATCCCGACATCAACGTCGTGTACGCGGTGAACGAGCCGTCGGCCGCCGGGGCGTTCAATGCGCTCCAGAAGGCCGGCAAGGAGAAGGGGGTCCTCATAGTCTCGGTGGACGGCGGCTGCCGTGGCGTACAGAACGTGCTCGACGGCGCACTCACCGCCACCGCCCAGCAGTATCCTCTGCGCATGGCGGAACTCGGCGTGGAAGCGGCGATGGCTTTCATCAAGAGTGGTAAGAAGGCGAGCGGTTACGTGGACACCGGCGTCCAGCTGATCGCCAAGGACAGCGTGGCCGGCGTAGCCAGCCTCGGCGCCGACAAGGCCCTCGCGCTCTGCTGGGGCGATAAATGACCGCACGGCGGCTGGCCGTCGCCGGTCCGCTCGTCGCGTTGCTGCTGGCCTGTACGTTCTTCGCACTGCAGTCGCCGCGCTTTCTCACCGGCGCCAATCTGTCGCTGGTGCTCAGTCAGGTGATGGTGGTGGGCGTGCTGGCGATTGGTCAGACGCTGGTGATTCTCACCGGCGGTATCGACCTCGCCTGCGGCATGATCATGGCGCTAGGCTCAATCGTCATGAGCCTGCTGGCCGTGAAACAGGGGTGGCATCCGGCCATCGCAATCGGCGGGGGCATGGCCGTCACCACCGTCGCCGGCCTCATCAACGGCCTGCTCGTCACCCGCATCAAACTGCCGCCGTTCATCGTCACGCTCGGCACGATGAACATCGCCTTCGCCGTCACGCAGCTGGTGTCGCGCGCGCAGACGTTCACCGACCTGCCACCGCTACTCACGTGGCTCGGGCACAGCGTGCGGATGGGGAACACGCCGATCGCCTACGGTGCGCTGGCGATGCTGCTGTTGTATGCGCTCGCGTTCGTGGTGCTGCGCGACACGGCGGCGGGGCGGCACGTGTACGCCGTGGGGAACAACCTCGAGGCCGCGCGTCTGGCCGGCATCCCCACCAACCGCGTGCTGCTCGGCGTGTACATGCTCTCCGGCCTGTGCGCCGGTGCCGCGGCGCTGTTGTCGATTGCGCGCACCGGCGTGGGCGATCCGCAAAGTGGACAGACCGAGAACCTCGACACCGTGACCGCCGTGGTGCTGGGTGGCACGAGCCTGTTCGGCGGACGCGGTGTCGTGCTGGGATCGCTCATCGGCGCGCTCATCGTGGGTGTGTTCCGCAACGGTCTCACCTTGATGGGCGTGTCGTCGGTGTATCAGATCCTCGTCACCGGCGTGCTGGTGATTCTGGCCGTGGCCACCGACCAGTGGTCGCGCAAGGCATGAGGACGACCGTATGAGCACGGCGACCGCTCCGATGGTGCTGGAGGCGCGCGGCCTCGTGAAACGCTACGGTCACGTGACCGCGCTCGACGGCGCGGACTTCGAAGTCCGCGCGGGCGAGATCATGGCGGTGATTGGCGACAACGGCGCCGGCAAGTCGTCGCTCATCAAGGCGCTGTCGGGGGCCACGATCCCCGACCGCGGAGAACTGTGGCTGGACGGCGTGCGCGTGCACTTCACCGGCCCCATTGACGCACGGCGTGCGGGGATCGAGACCGTGTATCAGGATCTCGCGCTGGCCCCGGCGATGTCGATCGCCGAGAACCTGTTTCTGGGGCGCGAGCATCGACGGTCCGGTCTCGCCGGGGCGCTCCTGCGGCTCATCGACCGTCCGCGCATGGAGCGCGAGGCCGCCGAGCATCTGCAGCAGCTCGGCATCGGCATCCGCGCCATCACGCAGGCGGTAGAGACACTCTCCGGTGGTCAGCGACAGGGGATCGCCGTGGCCCGCAGCGCGGCCTTTGCGCGCCACGTGGTGATTCTCGATGAACCCACCGCCGCCCTCGGCGTGAAGGAGAGCGCCCTGGTGCTCGACCTCATTACACGCGTGCGTGATCGCGGCTTGAGCGTGATTCTGATCAGCCACAACATGCCGCACGTGTTCGCCCTGGCCGACCGGATTCACATCCAGCGGCTCGGGCGGCGGGCGGCGTTGGTGCGCACGAATGCGATCGGGATGGCGGACGCGGTGGCGGTGATGACCGGGGCGGTGGAGTGGCCGGCGCCTCTCCGGCGGGAATCGGTTTAGGCTGCGTAGGGATGAGATGCCTGCATAACGTCCGCCACGCAGGGATTTCACGCGGGCGAATGGCTGTTATGGCCACGCAGTCCGGCATTGCCGAAACCGGCCGAATTCGCCATCCTCATTCATATGGTCGACCGATCTGCCGCCCTCGAATCCCTCACGGCCCAAGAGCGCATCGTGCTCATGGGGCGTCTGCGAGATAGTCTCGATTCTGCTACGGCCGCCCCGTTATCGCCCGCGCTTGCGGCTGAGCTCGAGCGTCGTGAGGCGGAGTCCGACGCGGACCCGGATGCGGGCATCCCGTGGGACGCGCTCCGCGATGAACTGCAGGCGCGACTGCGCTGAGCATCACGCTGGTTGCCCGCGTCCAAGCGCGCGCCGAGATCGACGAGGCTTTTGAATGGTATCGCGCGCGGTCACAGCAAGCCGCCACTGACTTCCTTGCGGTTGTCGACGGTGCATTTCGTGAAATTGCGGAGGACCAGAGCGCTTTCCGGTGGTGCATGGCCGACTACGCCGAATCGTGCTCCCGCGATTTCCATACGCCGTGTTTTTGCAAGCGCTATCCGCGCACGATCAGTATCGTCGGCGTCATTCACGGGCATCGTCATCCGGATACCTGGCTCTCGCGTGCGGGGCCATAACGAAACGTTAGACCGGCATTGCCAGCGTTCGTCTCAACCTGTTGTTCCGGAGGAATAGGCGTGAGAGCACGCAATCTGAACGGTGCCCTGTTCTCGCTGCTCTGGCCCGGACTGGGCCAGCTGCTTCAGGGTCGTATTTTGCAGGGCACCTTCTTCGCAGTATGGTCGGGTGTGAGCGCCATCGGGTTTCTACACGCCGCGAGCGCACAGCAGTTCGCCCTACCTATTGCGATGGAGTTCACGCTGGTCGCCGCTTGGTCGATCGTTGCTGCGTATTCCCATCTAGAAGCGGAGCGGCCGCACGCGGCGAGCTCACCTGCGCGTCAGATCCAAAATGGTGTACACTTCAAAGATACCCGGAGGTTTCTGATGACCGCGCAATCGTTGCCAATCCTGAGCGATCCTGACATCATGGGTGGCACGCCCGTGTTCGCTGGGACGCGTGTTCCAGTTCAGACGTTTGTCGAGTATCTCGAAGCGGGGGACCCGCTCGACGAGTTCTTGACCGATTTCCCGAGCGTCACGCGCGAGCAGGCGGTGGCTGTGCTCGAACTCGCCAAGGATTTGTTGCTCGCGCGCGCGGTAGCCTAGTGCGCGTCTTGCTCGATGAATGTGTACCGCGTCGTTTCCGCTCGGTGCTACCGGGTGTGCAGGTATCCACCGCCCGCGAGCAAGGCTGGGACAGTCTTCGCAACGGCGAGCTCTTGGCCGCGATGCGCGCCGAGGGTTTCAGCACGTTGGTGACCGTTGATCGCAACCTGACGTTCCAGCAGCACATTGCGGCGTCGGGTATCGCCGTGATCGTCATGTATGCGGTCACCAACCGGCTACCAGATCTCGTTCCCCTTGGCCCGCGCGTCTTAGAGGCCATTGCGGTGACACCCGTTGGCGCGATCGCGCGCGTGCGAGTCTAACGATTCGCTGCTGCCGACAGCGACGATGCGGAGCGGCAGCCGACTGAGCCCGTCCTCGACGAGCTACGCCGCCGCCGCCCCGTGCTCGAGGCTGACGGGGATCCGGGCGAGCCGTGGGACGTGGTCGTGAAAGAGATCGGTGAGCGCGGCGCGTGACGCCGCGCTTGTTCGTTCGACGCGAAGCGCGCGCAGAAATGGCGGAGGCGTTTCAGTGGTACGAAGCGCGAAGTGTCGGACTCGGACATGAATTGTTACGGGTCGCCTCCGTCGCATTCACCTCGATTCCGCGCGCACCTGAGCAGTATGCGATCGCGGTCGACGATATGCGCATGGTGCCGCGTCGCCGATTCCCGTACGTGGTGTACTTCGTGGGCACTACTTGAGCAATATCGGTGATTGCGGTCATGCACAGCCGACGTCATCCACGCCGTTGGCAGTCGCGGCGCTGAGGTCTAACGCCAGGCGTCAGCTTGACCACGATGTCCCACGCACAAGGAGCAGCGATGAGGATACTGACGTGCCCGCACTGTGGAAAGCCGGGCATCTCAATGATGCGCGAGCTGGCTCTTGGTCCCGCTCGTCCGGCGACGTGTCGATCGTGTAAACGAAAGGTTGGAGTACCGTGGTGGTCGTTGCTTAGCGGCGTTCCATTCGTCGGCGCGCTTATCGTCTTCGCAATCGCGGACAATACTCAACTCGGCGTCGCTGCGCTGTTGTTGGTTGGGCAGCCATGTTCGTCATTCACGCGCGATATGTGCCGCTCGAGAAACGCGAGCCGGTAAGCGACCCCGCGTTGCTGCTGACGGACGCCGGTGATGTCGGAAGCAGCGTGGGCACTCTGTGCGCTCGCTGCATCTTTTGGTAAACGTTCGCAGAACAACGTGTTTGTGTTAGACCGCCAGGGACGGCCTGGTCCGCTGGCCATCCCCTCGACATCGTCCAAGTGTGTCGTCGCCGATTCTCGACTCCAGTCACGTGACGCCCGACGAGCGCCGCGAACTCGAGGCGCAGCCTCGGCCATGCATTCCTACGGGTCGTGTCCGTCGGCTTCACGTCGATCCAACGCGCACCGGAGCCGCGTGCGAGCGCGGTCATGCACAGCCGACGTGCTCCACCGGACGGAGCCGTGCGCGTGACGGGCCATCCGTTCAGCCCTGCAACAGTTCTTCCTCTTCGGGACCGCCTCCGGACCGCTGCATGATGTTGACGCCCGACGCCTTGCCGCCGACCGCGCGCAGATTGACGGCACGGCAAGCGGCCCAGAGGAAGGTCACGTCGTCGGATCGGTCGATCACGGGTTTCAGGAGTTTGAGCAGGACCTTCAGGCTTGCGCCTCCGCCGTACTTGTTCGCGATCGTGATCTGGAGGTTCTTGTCGTCCACCGGGATCGGCGCCGGCAGGGTAATCAGATGCCAGCTCGCCGGATCGGGGCGGCGGATATTGAGCCCGTGGGGCGGGTACAGGCGCATGTCCGGCACTTCGAGATTGGGGCCGGTCTCCTGATCGGGTTCCAGTCCGGTAATCATGCCTCGGTCGAGGTCGCCACCCAGATTGTCGCTGAGGGTCTTCATGTTCATGGTATAGAACCTGATGGTGCAGTTCGCGGGCATGCGGACAAAGGCGTCCTTGCCCAGCTGCCAGCTACCGTGCCCGCTGAAGACGATGATCTTGTTGGCCATTTCGTTTCTCCGGGTTGTCGTTGGATTCACACCAGCGAAAAGTCTGCTGTCGGGAGCGCCGCGAGATACGGCATCGGATAGTGACCGGAATAGGTCGACTCTCCGGCAAGCATACCGCGCGATCGCCGACCTCGCCAACGGCGCGTGGCGGGCGGCGGCGTGCCGGCGATCTCGCGCGGGCTGATACCCTGAAGCAGGCGCCGGAGCGAACTCCGACCCCACCCGTTCGGGGGACGAAAAAACCACCGGAGTCGCCTATCGTGGGGGGCCGTTCACCTCCCTCCAACCGGGCCCCCCATGCGTCGCTACCTGCTTACCAGCAGCCTGCTCCTCGCCTCCGCCGTGTCGTCGGTCCACGCCGCTCCCCCCCGTGGCGCCCGCGCCGGTGGGCCGGTCTACGTCAGCTCGTGCGCCGTGATGTTCGGCGTCCGATCCAGCGGCAGCTCGTCCACGCGGGCGGGCCTCTTCGGGAACGCAGACGCTGGGAAAATGCGCATCGACACCGAGGTCCAGCGCATCTACCGGTTTACCGGGGCCGACACCGCCACCTTCCAGCGGATCACGGACGCCCTGTGCGGCGGCGCCCCGGCCACGCTCACGGCTGCCGGGTACCAGGTGCTGACCGACAGCGCCAAGACCCACTTCATCTGGGCCGAGAAGGACAGCGCCGGTCAGACCAGTCCACAGGAGCAGAATCTGGGGCAGACGCGGTATCTGGTGTTCGCCCCGCAGGGAACACCCATCGGCAATCCCATGGTCGTCGGGGGGATCAAGGCCGTAAAGATTCAGGGGTGGGACGTCACCATCGGCAAGCAGTTTGGGCTTCGACCGGTGACGATCCTCTACACGGTCGATTTCGCCTCGATCGAGGCGCTCAAGCGGAACCGCCTCGTGGGGCAGAACTGGGCCAGCGTGACCGCCAAGCTGGCCGTCACCGTAGGAGCCACGATCACGGTGCCTGACGTGTCCGACGCCAAGTGTTCCAAGGGCGCCCCCTTCGGCAAATACAAGAACCGCGAGTTCTGCCTCGCGAAGTCCAAGATGTTCGAGGAGGGCACCTACAGGACGGCCGAAGAGGAAGAACAGGCCTTCACCGACCCGATCACCTCGGTGACCGAATCCACCACCGCGGGGCAGAAGCTCGCGGAAGCCACCGCTGACCTCACCAAGGCGCTCTCCGGAATCATGGGGCAGCGGAGCGCCAAGACACTCGATATCGAGCAGTTTGACGTGGCGATGGACATGCCCACCTACGAAGCGCGCGTGCTCGAGGGGGCCAAGGGCGTGCTGACGACCGCCATGTCAGCCATCGAAAATCCGGGGCAACGGAAGAAGAAGTAGGGACCGCGACGTCCAGCGGGTCACCGGGGAACTCCCGGTTACTCGAGCGCCCCGAGCTGTTCCAGCGCGGCATACGCCTCCGCCGCGCTGGCCGGCCGCTCCTCGGGCTCCTTGGCGAGCAGACGCATCACCAGGTCGGAGAGCGGAACGGGCACCGACGCATTGACCACGTGCGGGCGGATCGGATCGGTGAGCAGCAGCGTTCGCACGAGGGAGACATGGCTGGTGGGATCCAGGGGCACCCGTCCCACCAGACATTTGTACAAGACGCACCCCGCCGCATAGAGATCCGTGCGCACATTCGCCGGGTCGCCCATGAGCTGCTCGGGTGCCATGTACTGCGGTGTGCCGACCACGAGATCGGCGCGCGTGAGGGCGTCGCTTAATGTCTCATGACGCGCGATGCCGAAGTCCATCACCTTGAGGACGCCGTCGGCCATGACGATGAGATTCTCCGGTTTGATATCCCGGTGGATGATCCCCTGGTCATGCGCGACCTCGAGTGCGCGGAACAGCTGCTTGCCGATCGAGAGCACCACGCGCGTGGGGAGCGCCCCCCGCTCTCCAATCAGCTCCGCCACACTGGTCCCGTCGACGTACTCCATCGTGATGTAGTACAGCGCGGCGACCTCGCCCATGTCATGCGTGCGCACGACATTGCGATGCGAAATCCGACGGGCCAGCCGGATCTCACTCTTGAAGCGATCGAGGGCCCGTGCATCCGTGGCGAGGAAGCTGGCCTGCAGCACCTTGATGGCGACCGGCTCACCTAACTCCGTATCGATCGCCTGGTAGACCTCCCCCATACCGCCTCGCCCCAGCACGCGCTGGACGTCGTAGCGGCCGGCGAAGCGCATGCCTGGTGCGATACCGGAGCGGCCTGCCACACCCGTTGGGCGCTCATCCGATGGCACGTTGCCAGCGGCGTTGCCAGCGGCGTTGCCAGCGGCGTTGCCAGCGGCGTTGCCAGCGGCGTTGCCAGCGGCCGCCGATGGATCCCCCAAGAACGCCGCGATGTCCGCTTTCTCCCGAAGATCGCGCAGCATCGATCGGAAGGCGGTGGCGAGGACCGCCACTTCGCCGGTGGCGTCAAGGCGAAAGTCCGTGGAATAATCGCCATCGGCGGCTCGACGCGTCGCCTCGACCAGCGCGGTGATCGGGCGGGTAAGCGTACGCGCGATGGCGATGGCGAGCAGCCCGCTGACGAACAACCCGATGACACCGACGGCAATGATGCTGCGCCGCAGCGGGTCAAAGAGCGCGAATTCGGCATCCCGGTTGTGGAGGATGATGATCCCGCCCACCTGGGCGCCGCCGGCAGAACGCAGCGGCTCGTTCGTGGCCAGAAAGTGCGTCCCTTTGAGGAGCACGTCGCGAATGGCCAGCGTGGTGTCGACGGACGGCACCGAGCCCGCCGACGACGCGTTCGCTGCCCCCGTGGCGAGCGTCGAGATCAGGGTGCGCACCTCCGGCGTCTGGGTGACAGTCGACGCGCGCCACTGGGCGTCCCCGCTGTCGGACAGGGCATACAGCAGAATGTCGACGCTGCTGCCCGTCGCCAGCTTCAGCGAGTCGGCGAATGCGGCATCCAGCGGCCGCACGGCCATCAGAACGCCCACCTGTCGCTGGACACCAAACACCGGCAGCGCGATCACCTGGATCAGCGTATCACGTGACACCCCCAGAGCGCCGACGGTCTCCCCCATCATGGCGCGCTGAATGAGGCTGGAACCGCTCACATCGACCGAATCACTGGCCGGCTCATCACTCTTCGCCAAACGGAGGCCGTCCATGCCCACCGCTTGCACCCACAACGCCGCGATCTGATTGGCCGCGACCACGACCTGATCCTGCAGGGCGCTCCGCTGACGCGATTCCATGACGGAGCGAAAGGTGGGACTCCCCACCACGACGGCCGCTCGCTCCTGCATGGCCCGTTCATGCCCCGCCAAAATGGTGCGGATCTGGACACGCGCGCTGCCGATGGCACGCGCGACGGCGGCATCGGCGGCCCGCGAAGCGAACCGGTTGGTCACCAGCAACGCGCCGAGCAGCACCGTCGAGACAATCACCGCCACGGCGCCGGAGATGCGCGCGGTCAGCGACTGCCGCTGCAGGTAACTCGTAACCCTCGCCCCCATCGCCAGCGTCAATAGCGGACGCCGGCGGACGTGTAGTCCTGGCCGAACTTGTTCTTGTGCGCGACCGCCTTGTAACCGCGCGCATCGAGCTCGATATCCAGCGGGAGCATCTCCGCGGTCACCTCCACCTCGCGCGTCACTTCACCCGTTCGCTCATGCCAGACGCGCAGCGCATACCGTCCGGGCGGCACCCCGGCGAGGCTCCATCGGCCATCGGGAGCGGGCTGCGTACGATAGGGGGTGTCCACCACCACCACGTAGGACGTCATCATCGGATGGATGTTGCAGTACACGGCGAAAATTCCCAGCTTCTGGAAGACCGTATTGCGCCCAGACCCGCTCGGATAGATCCCGAGATCAAAGGAGCCGCCGCGTTCCGTCGAAAAGACGTTGTGCCCGAATGGATCCCCGTGCGGATATCGCACGCTGCTGCCGGGGGTGACCACGACGACGTGGGGAGCAAACACGCGACCGTCCATGGCCACACTGACCGTCGTATCGCGCGCCCGCCCCCCACCGCCGCCAAGGGGGACCAGCGCCACCACACTGTTTCGCAGATCGTTCGTGCTCCCGTTCGATTTCTCCTGTATTTTCACCCGGCCAGCGACCGTGACTTGGGCGCGAACGGAGTGCAGGGGCGTCAGCGCCACGACACCGGCGCTGACCAACACCCAGATAGACCACGACGAAAAGGAGAAGCGCATGCAGATGCCGGGCAGAGGAGATCGAACGATGCGCAAGCTTAGGATCCGGACGTCGCCGTGGTCAAGTCGAAGCCGGTGGATGGCGTGCGGTCTCGTGTGGTGGGCAGCCAGCGCCGGCAGCCTGCCGGCGCAGGACACGGCCACGGTGCGACGCGACTCCCTCGCCGCTCGACTCGAACGCGCCGAGGAGGCCATTTCCCTCCTGCAACAGCAGCTCGCCACCCAGGCGCAATCCAGTGTGCAGGCGCAGTCCCGCCTGTCCGTGGAGCTGACCGGGCGCGTGCTCATGAGTGCCTTCAGCAACTCCCGGCGGGTGAACAATACGGACGTCCCCCTCTTCGTCCGCCCCGATACCGCCAGCGGACTACCGCAAGGCGGTGGTGCCATGTCGATGCGTCAGTCAACGCTCGGCGTGGCCGTCACGACGCCACAGCTCTGGGGCGGCAGCTTCCGCGGTGATGTGGAGGTGGACTTTTTCGGTGGCCAGCAACCAAGCACGGGGGGTCGCCACTTCCCCCTCCTGCGCCTGCGCACAGCGCGGGCCGTCGTCCAGTGGGACAATCGCGAGCTGCTCATCGGCCAGGAATTCCCCCTGATCAGCGCGGCGAATCCGGTCTCGCTGGCCTCCATCGGCACACCAGCCTTTGTCGGCAATGGCAATCTCTGGCTCTGGCTCCCGCAGCTCCGGGGTCGCGTAGAGACCAAGGGCGCGATCCGCGTTGGCGTTGCCGGCGCCATCTTGGCCCCGACCACGGGTGACGCCCAAACGCCGTTCGATACCGACACCGACAACGCAGAGCGCTCGCGGCGCCCGTTTCTGCAAGCGAGGGCCCACCTGCGCTGGGGGCAGGACGTCACCGCCGGAGAAGTTGGCATCGGGCAGCACCGCGGATGGATGGCCACCAAGGGCGATTCCCTGCTCGCGTCAACGATCACCGCGGCCGACGCGATCATCCCGCTCACGTCGTGGCTCGAACTCCGCGGCGAATGGTACACGGGCACGGGGGCGCGCGCGCTTGGCGGCGGCGGCATCGGCCAGCTCCTCGCCCCGAATGGCAGCCTCGTGGAGAGCACCGGGGGATGGGCGCAGCTCAATGTGCGGACCGGATCACGGCTGATGCTGGGCGTCGGTCATGGATATGACGACCCGGACGACACCGATATCGCAGCGGCTGGGCGGCGCAAGAATGTGGCGGACGAAATCCAC
>JARIEX010000098.1 GCA_031127095.1 Gemmatimonadota bacterium | reverse complement strand
ACGGCGCGCGCGGCATCCTGCGCAAAGTCGTCGGTGGTGGCGCCCGCGAACACGCCGGTGGACGCGCGCGTGCCGCGGTCGTCGAGGCGCAGAACGGCGACGCCGGCCTCCAGCAGGGCGTCGGCGATGTCGCGAAACGGGAGATACCCCGGCAACTCCACGCGCGCCCCGTCGCGGTCCTGCGCGCCCGACCCACTGAGCAGCAGCACCGCCGCCGTCCCGGCACCGGGCAACGCGGCGCGCGCGCTGGGGAACGCCAGCTCTCCGCCCAGCGTCACGGCACCATCGATCACGACGCGGACCTCGCGTCGCACGATCACCGCGGGCGGCCGCCCCGCCGTGGCCGCCGTCCGCGCGCGCCACGCCGCCGCCACACCACCGGTGGCCATGGTGCCGACGAGGAGGGTGGCCCACCACCGACGGCTTGTGCGCCATCGGATCGTCATCCGTCGCGCGACGTCTCCGCCGCCAGCGCCTGCAGACGCGCGATCGATGCGACGTCCCACG
The DNA here is from genome assembly GCA_031127095.1 of Gemmatimonadota bacterium. GTDB lineage: Bacteria > Gemmatimonadota > Gemmatimonadetes > Gemmatimonadales > Gemmatimonadaceae > Gemmatimonas. The sequence continues at coordinate 12,075 of JARIEX010000098.1, read as the reverse complement.
CGTCGGGCGTGTCGTCGTCCTCGGCGATGTCCGGGTGCGCCTGCGGGGTTTCGAGAATGAGCGGCACGTCCTGGGCGCGCGGATCCTGCAGCAGCCACCCGAATGCCGCGGGCCCGATCTGCCCGTCCCCGACCCGCACATGGCGGTCGCGATTGGAGCCGAGGGCCCCTTCGCTGTCGTTCAGGTGAAAGAAGGCCGGCGGCTCGCCGGTGGCGGCCTGGAACGCATCGAGCACCGCGGTGAGGGCGGCGCGGGAACCGGCGAGATCATAGCCGGACGCGAAGAGGTGACACGTATCGAGCCCGTATCCGGTGCGGGGGCGCACGGCCGCCGGAATCCCGTCGAGCATCGCGCCGATCTCCGCGGGGGTGCGCCCCACGGTGGTCCCGGCGCCGGCGGTGTTCTCGATGAGCAGCCGCGTGTGACTGGCCGGCACCACCGCGAGCGCGCGCCGCATCGCCTCACTCACGCGGGCGATCGCAGCCTCGCGGTCGCCGTCGGTGGCCGCCCCGGGGTGGAAGCAGACACCGCCCACGCCGAGCGCGGTGGAGCGTTCGAACTCCTTGGCCAGTCCGGCGGCGGCACGCTCCCACTTCTCCGCGTCGGGGGTGGCACAGTTGAGCACGTAGGCCGCGTGGACGATCACATGCGCGGGCGCGATCCCGGCGGCGTCGAGAGCCTCCACGAAGCGCGCGAGGCGATCGGGCTTCACGCTCACCTTGTCGTTGTAGAACTTCGGAATGGCACTGAAGATCTGCAGTGCGCGCATCCCGCCGTTGCCGGCGCGGCGGGCGGCCATGGGGATGCCGCCGGTGTCGATGCAATGGGCGCCGAGCAGGAGCGTCATGGGAGCGGGTCGGAGAGGGTGAGGGAGCGCGTCAGCGCAGGAACCGCGCGCGTCGCTGGCGGAACACCGGATCGGCGGTACCGTCCGCGATCTCGCTCCACCCCACCACGACGGCGCGACCGCGCACCACCACATGAGGATCGCGCGCGTCGGCGGTGGCGCTGCTGGCGGTCAGCCGGTTTTCGAAGAGATGGCCGGCGGTGCGGGAGACGGCCAGCCCGATGCGACGGCGGCCGGCCCCGCTGTTGGGATCTTCGTAGACCACGGCCACGGCATCGCCGTCGACGGCGAGCCGGGCCACACCGAGCCGCTCCCCGTAGATGATGGCGACAGGCGGCTCGAAGGCCGACCGCGGGTCCATCTGATGGGCGTAGAACACGCCGGGCCCCTCGGGGCCGGTGAGCGCGTACGCCACGTGCACGTAGCCATTGGTGCGGTCCACGGCGACGCTGGGCGCCGGCCGCGCACAGCCGTGCGCCCCGCGGTCGGCCGCCTGGGCGTCGCCGGGGCCCTGATCGAGCGTGTCGATGAGGATGGGTCCGCGCCACGCGCCACGCCCCGAGGTGTCGCCCATGGCGGCCTCCGCCATGGCGGCCTCCGCCATGGCGGCCTCAGCCGGGGCCGCCACGCCATCGCGCCATGCCGCGGCCAGGTGCACCCGCCCCCCGTCGGCGCGGTGCCACCACACGGCCACGGCGCCGCGTGCGCCGGCCTCCGCCACGCGGACCGAGCGCGCGCACCGCTGCGGGTCGTCGGGGAGCGCCCCGTCGCCCAGCGCCGTGCGCGGCGCCGGACCGGTGGCGACGGGGGGGAGCGTGGCGGCCGACGCCACCGACTCCCGGGCCTCGGGCATGGCGTCGATCGCGGGCGAGAGCAGCGCTGCGCCCCCCACTTCGCGCAGCAGGTCCTGCGTGAGCAGAAAATCAGCGTAGGCCGACGTTGCCACGAGGGTGGAGTCGGGTGCGACGGAGGGGGGGAAGACGAGCGGCGACGGGAGGGGCGTGGCCTCCGCCTCCGGGTCGACCCACGCCACCACCGGCTGTTCGCACGCGGTGACCGCGAGGAGCAGGGCGAGCGAAACGGGAAGGACGCGCAGCGTGGACATGCGCGAAGGGTACTGCCTGCACCGCACGACGCTAGCTTTCCGCTTCCCTTTCCTCCCCTCGGAGAACGACCGATGTCCTTTGCCGCCTTCGACGGCACGCGCCGCGTGCCCGCCGCCGTGAACGAGCCGGTGCGCAGCTATGCGCCCGATTCCGCCGACACGCACCGCCTCAAGCAGCGCCTCGCGCGCATGGCAAGCGAGCAGGTGGAGATTCCCATTGTGATCGGCGGTCGCCGCATCCACACCGGCAACACCGGTACCGTGACCATGCCGTGCGATCACCAGCACGTGCTGGCCACCTACCACAAGGCCACGCCGGAGCTGGTACACGAGGCGATCGCGGCCAGCGCCGCGGCCGCCGCCGAGTGGTCGAGCTGGCGCTGGGAGGACCGCGCCGCCGTGTTCCTGCGCGCCGCCGAGCTGCTGACCACCACGTGGCGCGACACGATCAACGCCTCGACGATGCTGGGGCAGGCCAAGACGGTGCATCAGGCCGAAATCGACGCCGCCTGCGAGATGATCGACTTCTGGCGCTTCAACGCGCAGTTCGCGCAGGACCTCTACGCCGAACAGCCGCTGTCCGACCACACGATGTGGAACCAGCTGGACTACCGGCCGCTGGAAGGGTTCGTGTACGCGGTGACGCCGTTCAACTTCACGGCGATCGGCGGCAACCTGCCGGGCGCCCCGGCGCTGATGGGCAACGTGGTGCTCTGGAAGCCGTCGGCCACCGCGCTGCTGTCGTCGTGGTACACGATGCAGCTGCTGGAAGAGGCGGGACTGCCGCCGGGCGTGATCAACTTCATCCCGGGCGACGCAGCGATGATCTCCGGCATCACGCTGGCACACCGCGATCTGGCCGGCGTGCACTTTACCGGCTCTACAGGCGTGTTCAACAGCATGTGGAAGACGATCGGCTCGAACATGGGCACCTACAAGTCGTATCCGCGCATCGTGGGCGAGACGGGCGGCAAGGACTTCATCGTGGTGCATCCGAGCGCCGACCCGCAGGCGGTGGCTGTGGGCATCGTACGCGGCGCCTTCGAATACCAGGGACAGAAGTGCTCGGCGGCCAGCCGCGCGTACGTGCCGAAGTCGATGTGGCCCGACGTGAAGGAACGCTGCATCAAGATGATGGCCGAGATGAAGCAGGGCGACGTACGCGACTTCTCGAACTTCGTGGCGGCGGTGATCGACCAGAAGGCGTTCAATCGCTTGAAGGGATATCTCGACGACGCGAAGACCTCGGCCACCATTGTCGCCGGCGGTGGCTACGACGATTCGAAGGGGTGGTTCATCGAGCCCACGATCGTGGAGACGGACGACCCGACGCACCGCATGCTGTGCGAAGAGCTGTTCGGCCCGGTGATCACGATCCATCCGTACGAGGACGCGGCGTGGCGCGAGACGCTCACGCTGGTGGACACGACGTCGCCGTACGCGCTCACCGGCGCGATCTTCTCGCGCGATCGCGGGGCGGTGCGCGAGGCGATGAGCGTGCTGCGGCAGAGCGCGGGCAATCTGTACATCAACGACAAGCCCACGGGCGCGGTGGTCGGCCAGCAGCCGTTCGGCGGCGCGCGTGGGTCGGGCACGAACGACAAGGCGGGATCGAAGCTCAACCTGATGCGCTGGGTGAGTGCGCGGAACATCAAGGAGACGTTTTCGAGTCCGCTGGATTGGAAGTACCCGTTTTTGGGGTAGGGCGGGGTTTGGTGCTTGCGGATGGACTCACGTGAGTTTGGAGTGGTGAGTTGAAGTTTGGAGTCGTGAGTGGGTGGACAGCTTTGGCTGGGCTCACGGCTCGGAACTTCGACTCAGGACTCGAAACTCACCGGGTTCTGTTGGCAGGGGCGGGCCTTGCCTGCTTGCGGATGGACTCACGTGAGTTTGGAGTGGTGAGTTGAAGTTTGGAGTGGTGAGTGGGTGGACTGCTTTGGCTGGGCTCACGGCTCGGAACTTCGACTCAGGACTCGAAACTCACCGGCTTTTTCGGATGGGCGAGCGTGGCCTGCTTGCGGATGGACTCACGTGAGTTTGGAGTGGTGCGTTGAAGTTTGGAGTCGTGAGTGGGTGGACTGCTTTGGCTGGGCTCACGGCTCGGAACTTCGACTCAGGACTCGAAACACACCGGGTTCCGTTGGCAGGGGCGGGCCTTGCGTGCTTGCGTATGGACTCACGTGAGTTTGGAGTGGTGAGTTGAAGTTTGGAGTCATGAGTGAGCCGACTGCTTTGGCTGGGCTCACGACTCGGAACTTCGACTCAGAACTTGAAACTCACCGGGTTCTTTGGAAGGGCGAGCGTGGCCTCAGCGCACGGTCATCGTCCCTTCGCTCATCAGCACCGACGCCCCGCCCACCCGCACCGCGTCGATCACGCCGCCGTGCTTGTGCGCTTCGATGTGCAGCCGGCTCGGCCGCCCCATCTCCACCCCCTGAGCCACAGCCCAGGTGAGCAGCCCGTCGCGCGGCGTGCGCGCCGCGAGATAGCCGGCAAGCGCTGCGTTGGCTGATCCCGTGGCCGGGTCTTCCGGCACGCCGCCGCTGGGCACGAACACGCGCGCACGGATGTCGCAACCGCGCACGTGCGCGGCGAGCTCGCCGTCATCGCGCCCACCCGTCATCGCGAACACCATCGGCCATTCGGCCCATTTCCCGCCCAACAACTGCTCCCATGCGTCCACGCGAAGCCGCGCACGGGACACCGCCGCCACCGTGGCGAGTGGAATCATCTGGAACGGGAGGCCACAGCTTACTCCGCAGGGCGCGTACGCACCGTCCAGCAGCTCCGCCGGGTCCAGCGACAACATGTGCGCCAGCGCGTCACGGTCCGTGACCTCCACACGCGATTCCGGCAGCACGGCGGTGGTGAGCTGTGCCCACGTAGGCACCCCAGCCTCCAGACGCACCCGCACCGGCACGGGTCCCACGTTCTCGCCGAGTACCACCGTCAACTCGCCGGCGGCCCGCTCGTCATCCGAGGGACGCACCTCGCCAGTGGCCACCAGCACGTGCGCCGTGCCGATCGTGGGATGCCCCGCGAACGGCACTTCCATCCCCGGCGTAAAAATGCGCACGCGCCGCGTCGTGCCCGGTGTCTCCGGTGCCGACACGAACGTCGTCTCGGAGTAGTTGAACTCCCGCGTGATCGCCTGCAGCGTTTCCGAGGGCAACCCCTCGGCCCCGAACACCACGGCGAGCTGGTTGCCCGTGAATGGTTCGGAGGTGAACACGTCGGCGGTGATGAAGCGGAGGGTGCGCATAGAGTAAGAACCGGTGTGTTTCGAGTTCTGAGTTCAAGGTCCGAGTCGTGAGTCAAGCCAAAGCAGTCCGTCCACTCAAGACTCCACACTTCAACTCAACACCCCAAACTCACGTGAGTCCATCCGCAAGCACGCGCTACGGCGTGTCCACGTCGTCGTCCGGCTGCCCGAGTCTCAGCGCGTCGAGGGAGTGGGACCAGAGCACCACGCGGTTACGGCCGCTGCGCTTGGCGGCGTACAGCGCTTCGTCGGCACGGGCGCGCAGAGCTTCGGCAACGGAGACATCGGGCACCGCATCCGACACCACCCCGACGCTCACGGTCAGCGCGATGTGCGCGGCGGGCTCCGCGAAGGTGCGGCGGCGGAACGCCTCGAGCAGGCGTACGGCAAGTGCCTGCCCCCCCGCCGCCGAGGTGTTCGGGGCCAGCACCAGAAATTCTTCCCCGCCCGTTCGGGCGACGACGTCGTCGGTGCGTGCCGTGGCGCGCAGCAATTCGCCGGTCTCGGTGATCACCCGATCGCCCACGAGATGGCCGTGGGTGTCATTCACCAGCTTGAAGTGATCGAGGTCGATCGCAATCAGCGCTACGTCGGTCTGTGTGCGCGCGGCGCGCGCCAGCTCACGGCGGTACTGCTGCTCGAAGCCACGCCGGTTGAAGCACCCCGACAGCGGATCGGTCTCCACGATGCTCGCCAGCTGCGTCCGCATGCGGTTGTAGGCGCGCCCCACAGCGGTGATCGCATCGGGGCGCTGGTCCGCCGCCACGTCATACGACAACGAGAAGTCGCCGTCCTCGGCGCGTTCGAAGATGGACACGAGATTCGCGAGCCGCTCATGCAGGTTGCTCTGCACCCGCGTGACCAGCAGCGCCCCGAGCCCGAAGATGCCAAGCGTGGTCAACGCCTCCGCCCACGAGACGTCGCCGCCAACCCGCAGCGAAATGTCGATGAGCTGCAGGTACGCGGCCGCGATCGCCGCCAGCATGAGCAGTGCCGAGGTGTGCCCGAAGTACACGTGCGTGAGCTGCAACGAGAAGAGCGCGATCAGCAGGCCGCGGTGGTAGTCATGCGGCTCGGCGAGCAAAAAGACCATGCCGAACACCAGCGCGAGGTCGGCCACGACCATGAGCGTGGCCAGCGTCCGGCTGGCCTGCCTCGTGCGGCGGACGAGGGTGCGGATGCCCACCGCCAGTAGCACGTAGGTTATGGCGACGACGCTCAGCACCCGCTCCGCGAGCACCGGACCGATAGTGGCGTCCGCCACGGACGAGAGTGTCAGCACCCCCGCGCTAGACAGGCCAATCGCGATGCCGACGGCGAACAGGGCGAGCAGCACGCGGTAGCCGGTCTGCCAGACCAGGATATCCGCGTTCGCGGCGTCGGTGCGGGGGGCGTCGGTGGGCATGGGGCGTGTGTGAAGCACCATAACGTACCCTGCTCCGATGACCAACGGCGAGCGGCCCGAGGCCGACGGGGCGTTCGCTCAGCGCAGCAGCGCGGCGACCCGTTCGCGCATCATCGGGCTGGGGTCGTTGCGCAGCGCCTGCAGGACGACGTCGGCCACCGCCGGATGCCGGCGACGCAGCGCGTCGAGCGCGGCCAGCCGCAGCTCGGTCCCTTCGTAGCTGCTGGACGGCGTCTCGCACACCCGTTGCAGGCGCTCCCGCGCGCGCGGGGTGGACAGGTGGCCGAGGGCGGCCACCATCTCGCGCTGGTACTCGATCGCTTGATCGTCGGTGAGGGCACGCCCGAGACGGTCTGGGGCCGGTGGCGCGTCGGCGCCGGCGAAGACGATCGCCAGCGCGCGGGTGCGCACATCCTCGGAGGCGTCGAACAGCACCGACTCGAGGCGGGCGATCGCGGCCGCGCCCCCGATCTGCCCCAGCGCCACCACGGCGGCGATACGGACCCGGTAGTCGCCGTGCCGCAGCGCCTGACTGACCAGCGGGATCGCCGCCTGCGCCCGCGTCTCGCCCAGTTGGCAGACGGCATTCCGCACCACGTACCAGACATCGTGGCTGAGATACTCGCGGGCCACCTCCGCGGTGGCTGGCAGTCCCACCATGGCATCATACAGCTGGCGGCGTTCAGCCACGTCGATCGCGGCGATGAGCTGGGCGAAGAGGGCGCGGGCTCCGGCCGCGCCGGCGCGCTGCAGCACCGCCAACACGTCCTCGCGGGGGGTGCGGGTGTCCAGTAACTGTTCGACCACGAGATCCAGCGCGCCGGCAGTCGCGGCACGCGCGAACTCCGCCGGCGACGCGAGACCGGCCAACAGGCCGCACAGTGCGGCACCGTCCCCCTGCGCGACGGCCGCGTCAATCAGCGGACGCCACGGCTCCGCGGCGGGCGCCGCGGTAGCTGTTGCGGCCGACAACGGCGCGGCAAAGCCCGCCCTCGGCGCCAATGCCGCGCGGGGCGCGGCGGCGTCTGGGTCGTGCGTCCACCGGCACCGGACGTTCCACATCGACAGCGCGTCGGCCGACCGCTTCATCGTGGCCGCGGCTTCCGGCGAACCGGAGAGCAGTCCGGCCAGCTTGAGGAACTCGGCGTCGGTGATGGTGGACGCCAGCTCGATCGCGTCGAGGCCGTGCTCGGCCAGCATCTGGCCGAAGGCCGCGACGCCGTCGGGCATGTCGGGGCCAGCCTGCTCCAGCCGCCGCCGGTCGAGCACGACGCGACCCACGCGCGCCAACGTGCTGAGCCGCCCGACGCTGGCCAGCAGCTCCGGCATGGGGGCGCCAGCGCGCAGCTGCGACGTGAGCAGCGCCAGCGCGGCCGCATAAATGCATTCGATGGGCAGACAGACCTCCGGAGCATGGGGACCACGCAGAGTCTCGACGGCTTCCGCGCAGGCTTGAGCGTGAGCCCCTGATTATTTTGCGTACATGACGACCATCTCCCAAGCCGACTTCATCCAGTCGATCGCCGACGCCCTGCAGCACATCTCGTACTACCACCCGGTGGATTACATCCAGGCGCTGGGCGACGCCTACGAGAAGGAACAGAGCCCGGCCGCCAAAGACGCCATCGCGCAGATTCTCACCAACTCGCGCATGTGCGCCGAAGGGCATCGCCCAATCTGCCAGGACACCGGCATCGTGGTGGTGTTCCTCAAGGTCGGGATGAACGTGCGCTGGGACGCCACCCTGTCGGTGCAGGAGATGGTGAACGAAGGCGTGCGACGCGCCTACCTGCAGCCCGACAACGTGCTGCGCGCCTCCATCGTGGCCGACCCGGCGTTCACGCGCAAGAACACGCGCGACAACACGCCGGCGGTGGTGCACTACGAACTTGTGCCGGGCGATACGGTCGAGGTGAAGCTGGCCGCGAAGGGCGGCGGCTCGGAGAACAAGTCCAAGTTCGCCATGCTCAATCCCAGCGACTCGATCGTGGACTGGGTCATGAAGACGGTGCCGCTGATGGGTGCCGGCTGGTGCCCGCCGGGGATGCTTGGCATCGGCATCGGCGGCACCGCGGAGAAAGCGATGCTCATGGCGAAGGAATCGCTGATGGAGCACATCGACATGACGCAGCTCAAGGCGCGTGGCCCGCAGAACAAGATCGAGGAGCTGCGCATCGAGCTGTGCGACAAGATCAACGCGCTGGGGATCGGCGCGCAGGGATTGGGTGGTCTCTCCACCGTGCTCGACGTGAAGATCTTCGATTTCCCCACGCACGCCGCCTCGAAGCCGATCGCCATGATCCCGAACTGCGCCGCCACGCGGCACGCGCACTTCACGCTCGACGGCAGCGGCGCGGTGACGTTGCCGGTGCCGAGCCTGTCCGACTGGCCCGATGTCACGTGGCGCCCGGATGTGAACGCCAAGCACGTGGATCTCGACACGCTCACCCCCGAGATCGTGGCCACGTGGACGGCCGGCGACCGTCTGCTGCTCAGCGGCAAGCTGCTCACAGGGCGTGACGCGGCCCACAAGCGCATCGCCGACCTGTTCGCCAAGGGCGAAGGGCTCCCCGCGGGCGTGGACTTCACCAATCGGGTGATCTACTACGTGGGCCCCGTCGATCCCGTGCGCGATGAAGCGGTGGGCCCGGCCGGCCCCACCACGGCCACGCGCATGGACAACTTCACCGAAATGATGCTGGCCCGGACGGGGCTGATCTCGATGATCGGCAAGGCCGAGCGTGGGCCGGTGGGGCTGGAGGCGATCCGCAAGCACAAGGCGGCGTATCTGATGGCCGTGGGCGGCGCCGCCTATCTGGTATCGAAGGCCATCCGCGCGTCACGCGTGGTGGCATTCGAGGACCTCGGCATGGAAGCGATCTACGAGTTCGAGGTGGACAACATGCCGGTGACGGTCGCGGTGGACGCCGCGGGGAGCAACGTGCACGAAACCGGGCCGCGGGAGTGGCAGGAAAAGATCCGGCAGCTGCCGATTCTGGCGGGCTAACAAACGGCGGGGGACCACTGCAGAAATCGCCGCACGGTGCCGATATTCGACAACGTTGGTCCCCTTTCCTGACGACCCATCCTACACGCATTCCAATATGTGGAACGATCTTTGCGATGATCAGCACGAGGCGCACGCGATGAAGGTGATCCATCGTGCCATCCTCACCATCGCGGTGTGCTTTCTGACGTTCGGCGGCTATGCCATCTCGACGCGCCTGAGCGCGGGCGCGCCGCCCAAGTCCGTCGCGTATGGCAGTGAACAGGCGCAGCCTGACGCTACGGTCCTTGGCGACTGATTCTGTTCTCGGCACAGTGCGACGGGGCGATCCATCCGGATCGCCCCGTCGTCGTTTCAGCCCGAGCTCACGCCGCGGTGCGCGGCTCCTTCGGCATCACGACGACCGGCAGTTGATCGCGCGTGAGCGTCTCCTGCGCCAACAGGCGCTGGGCGCCGTCCTCGAGGGCGGCGCGATTGCCGGACAGGATCTGCATGGCACGCTCGAGGTACTGGAGGAAGGTGCTGTAGGGGACCCGCTTCGTACCGGTCCCGCCGTACGTGCGCGCGAGGAGCACGATCCACAGGATCGCCAGCGGCACGAGCCATGGGGCCAGTCGGTTGTTCGGGATGCCACGTGGTGTACCGGGAGGCGCACCGGGCGGGAGGGTGAATCCGTTGCTCATGGGGTCTCTGCCTGTCGGGGCTTCACGCGCACCGGTGTCCGGCGTTCACCGACTGCGCCCGACCGGCCTGCGGGCGCACATATCACGGCATGTACCTGGCGCCGACGCCGCGATGCGTCCCTGCACGCCGGGATGTGCCGTTCTCTGACAATGCCACCACCCGTGAGGACCGTCCGATGCTCTCCACCCACATGCTCGACACGCCCCGCTCGCTGATCGATGTCACCGCCGGCGAACGGGTCGCGGTGGGCGCCGTCCTCTTTGAAGTGGTACGGAATCACTGCTCCGCGATCGGCATTCAGCCGGGCATCGTGATGGACTGCGAGATCTGCACGTCGCGCAGCGTGCTGCTGCGGCGCGACGACGGGGTGCGCGTGGAGCTCGATCGCGTGTACGCCGCGTTCGTCGAAGTGCAGAACGTGCACTGACGGCGCGCGGGCGCGCCGGACACGCCGACCTCGAGCTGTCGGATTGCCGCGTCCCAGCGCAGTGCCTCAATCAGATCATTGTGCTCGTCGGTGTCGCTCTTCACGAACGGATTCCTCAGGGTTGGGGTCGTGCGGCTCGGCCAGCCACGCTGGTGCCCCATACCGTACGCCGCGCCCCACACACCTCACCGGCGCGGCGCGCGTGCTAAGTTCGGGCCATGACGACCCCGTTCCGCTCCCGCCTCGCGACGCTGCTCTCGCTCGCGCCAGCCCTGCTCGGCGCCCAGCCGGCACGTGACGTCCGTCCCGCCAGCGACCTCGCGCGCGCGCAGGCCGGCATTACGGCCCCGGCCATTCTCCGCGACATCACCACGCTCGCCTCCGACGCCTTCGAGGGACGCGCCCCCGGCACACGGGGCGAAGACTCGTCGGTGACGTTCCTGCAGCGTGAGTTCCGGCGCATCGGACTCCGCCCCGGGAACCCCGATGGCAGCTACATTCAGGCGGTGCCGCTGGTGGGTACGACCTCCACCGTGACCGCGCGCGCGTCCGTGCAGGGGACCACGATCCCCCTGCGCCAGCTCGATGACATCGTGATGTGGTCGCTGCGTCCCGACACGCTGGTGACCGTGACGCCGAGCGCGCTGGTGTTCGTGGGCTACGGGGTGGACGCGCCCGAATATCAGTGGGACGATTTCAAGGGAGTGGACGTCCGCGGCAAGATCGTGGTGATGCTCGTGGGCGATCCGCCGGTGCGGAGCGCTTCCGACAGCGCCACGCTGGACCCGGCGGTGTTCCGCGGCCCGGCGATGACGTACTACGGCCGCTGGACGTACAAGTACGAGCAGGCCGCGGCCAAGGGCGCGGCCGGCGTCATCCTGGTGCACCAGACCGGACCGGCCGGGTATCCGTGGTCCACAGTGCAGAGCAACGCGCACGAGAAGTTCGAGATCGCCGACGGTCCGGCGCACGCGGCGGTGGAAGGATGGATGCAGCTCGACGTGGCCACGCGGCTGTTCGCGGCCGGCGGCCACGACTTCGCCGCCCTCGAGCGGCTGGCGCGCACGCGCGACTTCCGTCCGGTTGCGCTCGGCGGCACGGCCGAGTTCACCGTGCGCAACGCGGTGCGCCGTGTACAGTCGCGCAACGTGATCGCGCGCCTCGACGGCAGTGACGCCGCGCTCCGCACCGAGTACGTAGTGCTCTCCGCGCACTGGGACGGCTACGGGATCGGGCGCGCCATCAACGGCGACTCGATCTACAACGGCGCCCTCGACGATGCGAGCGGTGTGGCGTGGCTGCTCGCGCAGGCGCGCGCGTTCGCATCACTCGCCGTGA
>JARIEX010000097.1 GCA_031127095.1 Gemmatimonadota bacterium | reverse complement strand
GCTTCCGTCGCGGGCTCGCCGCACGCGGCGTGATCGACGACACGGTGACCGACAGCCACGCGCTGCAGCGTTGGTCGGTGGCCCATCCGGCGGCGTTCTGGGCCGCGCTGTGGCGCGAGGCCGGCATCATGGCCGATGGCCCCGGGCCGGCCGATGCGCCGTGGACCGAGGTGCTCGTGGGGGGCGACCGCATGGCGCCGCCCGATGCCACGCACGGCCCGCGGTGGTTTACCGACACGCGCCTCAACTTCGCTGAACATCTCCTGCGCCGGCGCGACGACGGCACCGCCATCGTGGCGTGGAACGAACACGGGGCGCAGCAGCGCCTGAGCTTCGCCGACCTCGCCGCGCAGGTGGCCGCCACGGCCGCCGCGCTGCAGGCGGCCGGTGTGGGCGTGGGTGACCGGGTGGTGGGGTATCTCCCCAACCTGCCGCAGGCCGTCGTCGCGATGCTGGCCACGACGTCGCTGGGCGCCACGTGGTCGTCCTGCTCCCCCGACTTCGGCACCAAGGGTGTGCTCGACCGTTTTGGGCAGATCGCCCCCAAGGTGCTCATCGCTGCCGACGGCTACTGGTACGCCGGCAAGCAGATCGACTGCCTGGCGCGCCTGCGCGAAATCACGGCGTCGTTGCCGTCGCTCGCGGCGGTGTGGGTGGTGCCGTACGTGAGCGCCACCCCCGACCTGGCTGGCCTGCCCGCGGCGCACCGATTCACCGACGTGCTGGCCCGCTACGCGGTGCACCGCGAGCCGGTGTTCACGCGGCTCCCCTTCGACCATCCGCTGTACATCATGTACTCGTCGGGGACGACCGGCCTCCCCAAGTGCATGGTGCACGGCGCCGGCGGCACGCTGCTCCAACACTGGAAGGAACTCGCGCTGCACACCGACCTCGGCCACGACGACGTGCTCTTCTACTTCACCACCTGCGGGTGGATGATGTGGAACTGGCTCGTGTCGGGGCTGGCCGTGGGGAGCACCATCGTGCTGTACGACGGCGCGCCGTTGGCCCCCGATGCCGGTATCCTGTGGCGCATGGCGGCGGCGGAGCGTGTGTCGGTGTTCGGCACCAGCGCCAAGTATCTGGCCGTGCTCGAGAAAGAGGGGCTACAGCCGGGCGCGACGTTCGATCTGTCGGCGTTGCGGGCCATGCTCTCCACCGGCAGCCCGCTCGCGGCGCACAGCTACGACTTCGTGTACGCCGCCATCAAGGGCGATCTGCGCCTGGCCAGCATCAGCGGCGGCACCGACATCATCAGCTGCTTCGCGCTGGGCGATCCCACCGGCCCCGTGTACCGCGGCGAGCTGCAGATGCGTGGGCTGGGGATGGCGGTGGACGTGTTCGGTGACGACGGCACCCCGGTGCGCGGCATCCCCGGCGAACTGGTGTGTACGGCGCCCTTTCCCAGTATGCCGGTGGCCTTCTGGAACGACCCCGACGGCGCGCTGTACCGGGCGGCGTACTTCGACTATTTCCCCGGTGTCTGGCGGCACGGCGACTGGGCGGAGCTCACGGCGCACGACGGCCTCGTGATTCACGGGCGCAGCGACGCCACGCTCAACCCCGGCGGCGTGCGGATCGGCACGGCCGAGATTTACCGTCAGGTGGAGCAGATCCCGGCGGTGCTGGAGTCGCTGGTGATCGAGCAGCAGCTGGGGCACGACGGGAGCGACACGCGCGTGGTGCTGTTCGTGCGCCTGCGCGAGGGGGAGCCGTTCACGGAGGCGCTGCAGCGCGCCATCCGGCAGCGGATCCGCGAGCACGCCAGCCCCCACCACGTACCCAAGGTGATCGTGGCCGTGGCCGACATTCCGCGCACCATCAGCGGCAAGATCACCGAACTGGCCGTGCGCGACGTGGTGCATGGCCGCGCCGTGAAGAACGCCGATGCGCTGGCCAACCCCGCGGCGCTGGCGCTGTTTCACGACCTGCCGGAGCTCCGGTTCTAGCCCCGAGGGCGGCCGGGGAGGTTATCTTTCAGTATGTGCTGCACCCCGCTCGCTGAGGATGAACGGCAACGCGCCTGGATCGGCGCGCTGCCGCGTTCGCATATCTGAGCTGGTGATGGCTGCCCCCGCCGGCGCGATTCCCGCGCGTGGCGACCCATCCATCATCAGCCCGAGGTATGCCCCATGGCGACCATGACCCTCCCCGAGCAGGGGATCGAGCACGACGCGTTTCCGATCAACGGCACCGACTACATCGAGTTCTACGTCGGCAATGCCAAGCAGGCCAGCCACTACTACCGCGCCGCCTTCGGGTACCAGCTGGTAGGCTACCGTGGCCCCGAAACCGGGGTGCGTGACCGCGCCAGCTATCTCATGCAGCAGGGGAAGATCCGTCTCGTGCTCACGACGGCGCTCAACCCCGACTCGCCGATTGCCGCCCACGTGAACACGCACGGCGATGGCGTACGCGACTACGCGCTGTGGGTCAACGACGCGCGCGCGGCCTACGAGACGGCGATCGCCCGCGGTGCGATCGCGGTGCAGGAGCCGCAGGTGTTCAGCGACGAACACGGCGAGGTGATCATCGCCGCCATCGGCACCTATGGCGACACGATTCATTCGCTGGTGGAGCGCCGTAATTACCGCGGGCTGTTCCTCCCCGGGTTCCGCGCCGTGACGCCGCGATATCAGCCCGACGACGTGGGGCTCAAGTACGTGGACCACTGCGTGGGCAACGTGGAGCTGGGGCAGATGAACCGCTGGGTGGACTACTACGGCGACGTGATGGGCTTCCGCAATCTCATCACCTTCGACGACGACGACATCAGCACCGAGTACTCGTCGCTCATGTCCAAGGTGATGGCGAACGGCGACGACAAGATCAAGTTTCCGATCAACGAGCCGGCCTCCGGCAAGAAGAAGTCGCAGATCGAGGAGTATCTGGATTTCTACGGCGGCCCCGGCGCGCAGCATCTCGCGCTGGCCACCGACAACATCCTGGCCACCGTGACCGCGCTGCGCGACCGCGGCGTGGAATTCCTGTCGGTGCCCACGTCGTACTACGCCGAGCTGCAGGAACGCATCGGGCACATCGATGAAGACATCGACGCGCTCGCCGCGCTGGGCATCCTCGTGGACCGCGATCCCGACGGCTACCTGCTGCAGATTTTTACCAAGCCGGTGGAAGACCGTCCCACGCTGTTCTACGAAATCATCCAGCGGAAGGGCGCCAAGAGCTTCGGGAAGGGCAACTTCAAGGCGCTCTTCGAAGCGATCGAGCGCGAACAGGAACTCCGCGGCAACCTCTGAGGAATCGATGCCCTTCTATCACCAGCTGGGATCGGTGCCCCGCAAGCGCCACATCGTGTTCCGTCGTCCCGACGGCGGGTTGTACGCCGAGGAGTTGATGGGGCACGAGGGCTTTGTCGGCACCTCGTCGCTGCTCTACCACACGCATCCGCCCACCACGGTCACCTCGGCGCGCAAGCTGCGCGACGTCGTGCTCGAGGCCGATACGGAGACGTCGCTGCGGCACCGGCATTTTCTCACGGCGCGCGGCCCCACGGGGGGGTCGCCCACGCTCGACCGCATGCCGCTGCTGTTCAACAGCGACATCGTGATGCAGTACGTCGAACCCGACCAGCTCGATGCGCACTTCTACCGCAATTCGCAGGCGGACGAAGTGGTGTACGTGGTGGAAGGCACCGGCGTCCTCGAGTCGGTGTTCGGCGAACTGCCGTACAAGTCGGGCGACTACGTGGTGATCCACCGCAATATCACGCACCGCTGGCGCCTCGATCCGTCGCAGGGGCCCACCAAGCTGCTCGTGATGGAGAGCCGCGGTCACGTGCGGGTGCCGTCGCGCTACCGCAACAATTTCGGTCAGATGCTGGAGGGCGCGCCGTTTTCGGAGCGCGACATCCGGCGCCCCGAGCATGTGGCGCCGCGCGATGAGAAGGGAGACTTCCCGATCATCGTGAAGCAGTACGACGCGCTGAACGAACTCGTGCTCGATCACCATCCCTTCGACGTGATCGGGTGGGACGGCTACTTCTATCCGTGGATCTTCAGCATCCACGACTTCGAGCCCATCGTGGGGCGCATTCACCAGCCGCCCCCGGTGCACCAGACGTTCCAGGGCGACGGCTTCGTGATCTGCTCCTTCTGCCCGCGGCCGTACGACTTCGATCCGCAGGCCATCCCGGCGCCCTACAACCACAGCAACGTGGATTCCGACGAGGTGCTGTTCTACGCCTCCAGCGAATTCATGAGCCGCAAGGGCATCGAATACGGGTCGATCACGCATCACCCCGACGGGCTGCCGCACGGTCCGCATCCGGGACGCACGGAAGCGTCGATCGGCGCGAAGTACACCAACGAACTCGCCGTGATGATGGACAGCTTCAAGCCGCTCAAGGTTGCCAAGCGCGCGATGGCGATCGAAGACCCGGCGTATCACAAGAGCTGGATCGAGGCGCAGCACGCGCAGTTCAATCCCCCCACGTCGTAAGTCCTTTCCGCCCTTTTCGCCTGCCGTCATGCCGCGTCTGTCTCAGCGTTTCTCGTCCTTTCCGGCCTACCCGCTGGCGCACATTCCGGCGCGCAAGAAGGCGCTGCTCGAGGCGGGTGTCGATGTGATCGATCTCGGGGCCGGTGACGCCGATCTGGCGCCGCCGGCCGCCGCCGTGGCGGCACTGCAGCAGGCGGCAGAACAGCCGGCGATGCAGCGCTACGGCTTCGGACTCGGGTTGCCGCGCTACCGCGAGGCCGTGTCGGCGTGGATGGCGTCGCGCTTCGGGCAGCACTTCGATCCGTACACCGAAATCGTGCCGCTGCTGGGGAGCAAGGAAGGGCTCGCCCACGTGGCGTTCGCGTACGTGGGCCCCGGCGACGTGGCCGTCATTCCCGAGCCAGCGTATCAGGCGTATCTGGGCGGCACGTTGCTGAGCGATGCCACGCCGTATGTGTATGCGCTGCGTCCGCGCACCAATTTTCTGGTCGATCTCGACGAGATCCCGGCCGATGTGCTCTCGCGCACGCGCGTGCTGTACCTGAACTATCCCAACAATCCCACGGCGGCGATCGCCCCGCGCGACTACCTCGAGCGGGTCGTGGCCGTGTGCCGGGAACGCGATATCCTGCTGGTGTATGACAATGCGTACTCCGAGATGGGCTTCGACGGGTACGTGCCGCCCAGCATCTTCGAGATCGACGGCGCGCGCGACGTCGCCATCGAGTTCCATTCGCTGTCGAAGACGTACAACATGACCGGCTGGCGGTGCGGCTGGGCGGCGGCCAAGCCCGAGATCGCATCGGCGCTGGCGAAGGTGAAGGGCTTCACCGATACGGGGCAGTACATGGGCATTCAGGCGGCCGGTGTGGCGGCGCTCGAAAGCTGGGCGGACTTCGTGCCGCAGAACCTCGCGGTGTTTCAGGCGCGACGTGATGCCGCCGTGACGGCGTTCCGCGCGCACGGATTTGCCGTGGAGGTGCCGCGCGCCACGATGTACCTGTGGATGCCGCTCCCCGAAGGCATTGCAAGCGCTGCGTTCGCCGATCGTCTGCGCGAGGAGGCCGGTGTGATCGTGCTCCCCGGCTCCGGGTTCGGGGCAGGCGGCGAAGGGTTCTTCCGCATCTCGTTCATTCAGACCGAAGCGCGCCTCGCGGAAGCGGCGCGCCGCGCGGGTGTGGTGCTGGCGGCGATGCTGAAGGAGTTGGCGTGATCCGTCGCGGCGATCGGGTGTTCATGCGGGCAGCGCTGGTGGTGTCGGCGATGCTCGCGTGCCGTGCGCCCGCTCCTGCGCCCGCTCCTGCTCCCGCCGTGCCGTCGGCTCGCCCTGAGCCTACACCTTCCGCGCCGGCGGCGACGCCGGCCCCCGTCCGCGTGCGCCCCGTGGCCAGTGCGGAGGCGCCGCCCCTCGCGCGCGAGTTCCGCGGCGTGTGGGTGGCCTCGGTGGCGAACATCGACTGGCCCTCCAAGCGCACCCTGAGCACGGCCGAGCAGCAGGCCGAGCTCATCGCGCTGCTCGATCGTGCGGTGGCACTCAAGCTCAACGCCGTGCTCTTTCAGGTGCGCCCGGCGGCCGACGCGCTGTATGCGTCCAAGCTCGAGCCGTGGTCGGAGTATCTCACCGGCGCGCAGGGGCGTGCCCCCGTGCCGTACTGGGATCCGCTCGCCTTCGCGATCACCGAAGCGCACGCGCGGCATCTCGAGCTGCATGCGTGGTTCAATCCGTATCGCGCGCGTCACACCGATGCCAGGTCGCCGCTGGCGGCATCGCACATCGGGAAGACCTCGCCCAAGCTGGTGAAGAAGTACGGCGGCTATCTGTGGATGGATCCGGGCGAGCCCACGGTGCGCGCGCGCACACTGCGCGTGGTGCTCGATGTGGTGAAGCGGTACGACGTGGATGGCATTCACATCGACGACTACTTCTATCCGTATCCAGAAAACGACAAGCGCGGGAAGGAGATCGCCTTCCCTGACGATCGCAGCTTCAAGCGCTATCGGGCCGAGGGCGGTACCCTCACGCGTGCCGACTGGCGTCGCCGGAACGTGGACCTGTTGGTGGAGGAGTTGCACGCAGGCATTCACAAGGCCAAGCCGTGGGTGCGCTTCGGCATCAGTCCCTTTGGGATCTGGCGCCCCGGCTATCCCGCGCAGATCCGCGGCTTCGATGCGTACAACAAGCTGCACGCCGACGCGCGGCGGTGGCTGCGCGAAGGGTGGGTGGACTACTTCACGCCGCAGTTGTACTGGCCCACCACCAAGCGCGAGCAGGCGTATCCGGCGTTGCTGGACTGGTGGGTGGGGGAGAACGTGCTCGGGCGGCATATGTGGCCCGGCAACTTCACGTCGCGCGCCGGTGGGGTGGGGTCGGGGGCGTTTTCCGTGACCGAACTCGTGGAGCAGATCCGCGTCACGCGGGGGCAGGCCGGGGCCACCGGCAACGTGCACTTCAGCATGAAGTCGTTCCTGACCAACCAGGCCGGCATGAACGACACGCTGCGTGCGGGGCCGTACGCGCAGACGGCGCTCGTGCCCGCGTCGCCGTGGTTAGCGGCGCCGGCGCCGGCGGTGCCGTCGGCGCGGCTCGCGCCCGGCGGCGGTGTGCCGCGGCTGTTGCTGCGGGCGGGGAAGGGGCCGTCGGCCCCGTGGCAATACGCCATCAGGCTGCGTACCGACACCGCGTGGATTACCATGCTGGTGTCGGGGAGCACGACGTCGTGGCCCATCCCCGACGGTACTGAACCGACCGCGCTGTCCGTGGTGTCGCTCAACCGAGTGGGCACCGAGAGCGCGCCGGTGTTGATCCCCATCCCGACGCGCACCAGTTCCCGCGCGTCGCCGTTTCCTGCCCGAGGCCGTTCCGATGCCCCCTGATACGCTTCCGTTCTACTACCGCATCACCTCAGGCATCCGCATCACGGTCCGGCCGTCGTATCTGCGCGACCGTTCCAACCCCGTGTTGGGTCAGTTCGTGTTCGCGTATCACATCCGCATCGAGAACGTGAGCGCGCAGGCCGCGCAGCTGCGCACGCGCCGCTGGCTCATTCACGACGAGTCCGTGGGTGAGAGCGTGGTGGAGGGCGAAGGGGTGGTGGGCGAGCAGCCGCACCTGTTGCCGGGGCAGATCCACGAGTACCGCAGCTTCTGCGTGCTCAAGGCGCCCAACGGCTGGATGGAGGGCGCGTACCGCTTCGTCCGTGACGACGGGTCGTCGTTCGAAGCGATGATTCCGCGCTTCACCCTCGACGCCGAACCGCGCGCCGACACGGTGTCCTGACGTCACGCGCCTCCGGGCGGATCAGCCCAGAGGAATCGTGTCGCTGAAGGCCTCGGTGAGCAGCCGCACCGTGTCGTCGTCCAGCAGGTCTCGTACCAGCAGCGCCAACAGCGCCGCCAGCGCCGGCTCGGCGATGGGATCCAGCGTGATGTCGTCCGAGTCGCCTTGGGGCGCGTCGGCCGGGTCTGCGTGATGCTTCACCAGCTGGAGCAGCGGCCCCGTGAGGGCATCGCGCGCCGCCTCGCGTCCGCTGCGCGTGATTACATCGCCCAGCGTCGCGTCGGCGCGCTGGTAGCGGGGCGAGTCTGCGAGGGCGGCGTGACGGGCCACCACCGCATCGCGATCGGCGGCGCCGAGTCCGGCCAAGCGTACCAGAAAGCTGCGCACGGCGGCCGTCTGCGGCCCGTATGGCTGCGTGCCCAGGGTGCTCATGACGTCGCCACGGCGAGCGGCACCTGATGGCCGAGCAGACGAAGTCCGTCGTAGACCGTCGGCGCCACGGGACGCCATCCGGTGGCCAGCAGGGCGTCGATGTTGATACGCTGGTTGCTGCGGCCACTGCGCACGGGCGCGCCGGGATCGACCGGAGCACGCTGCTCGGTCGTGTGTGAGGCGCGACCGCTGAGTGTGGCCGCGATCGCGGACGAGCGCAGCGGTGTCCCATCCGCACAGTTGAAGACGCGGACACCGGGCGCGCGGTCGTGCTGCAGCAGGTGCGTGATCGCCGAGGTCACGTCGTCGCGCCACGAGAAGTTGCACCACACGTCGCCGGCCGCGAAGGCGGGGTCTGCGAAGGCGGGGTCGGCGAGGCGTGCGGCCGGATCGCGTTGCGGGCCGTACAGACCGGCCGCGCGCACGATGTGTACGGTCGCGTCGGCATGGTGCGCCACCGTGGCGATGTGCTGTTCGGCATCGTACAGCGCTTGTACCCGTGCGTCGTGCGGCGTGATGAGGCTCTGCTCGGTGACTTCGCTGCCGTCGTGGCGGTCGTACACGCCGGTGCTGGACACGTACAGCACCGAGCGAATGCCCATCGCGTGCGCCAGCGCCGCAGCACCGGCGGCCGCCTGCGGATAGATGGCGTAGTCGTCGCCGCGGGCGCGCGAGGGGGCGACGCACACCACCAGGTGGTCGATGTGTGCCGGGAGAATGGCGCGCAGCGCCGCGAGCGCGTGCCCCTCGGTGGCCGTGGCGATGTCGCCGGTGAGGGCGGTGATGCCGGCGTGTGGCGCGCCCTGTGTCGGTGCGCTGCGCTGCAGGGTAAACACCGCGTGGCCAGCGGCCGCGAGTTGCTCGGCCAGCGGGCGACCCAGCCAGCCGGGGCCTACCACGAGGATGGTGGCGGGATGGGTTAACGCGCCCCCCATCCCCCCGCCGCTTACCGCAGCCACACGTACCAGGCCACGCCACCCGCCGCCGCGGCGGCGACCACGGTGCCGAGGATCACGAGCACCAGCCGGCCCGCGGCGCCCGAGGGCGGCGGCTCGGGCGGGAACGTGGGACGCGGCCCCCGTGGGGGGCGCAGCCGCGGCACCTCGTCGAGTGCCTCGCGCTCGGCGCGTGCGCGCTCCGCCGACGCGCCGGTGCCCACACCGGCGCCAGTGGGCGCCGCCGCCGACTGGCCGATCGGTGACACCACCGCCGGCGGCGGGCCGAAGCCGAACGCCGTCGACGCCTCCTCGGCATGCGCCCGATGCATGAGCGGCGCGTCGAGCGCCGACCGTACCTCGGCGGCCGGTGCCGGTGGCGGCATCACCGCCGGCTCCGCCGATCGCATCACCGTCACCGGCTCCAGCACCAACGACTCGTCGGCACCGCGCACCGGCGGCGCCCCGGGCGAGACGCGCGTGGGGACATCCACCAGCGAGTCGGCCAGCGCGTCGTCGAGATCGAGTCCCAGTAAATCGGTATGCC
Source organism: Gemmatimonadota bacterium (assembly GCA_031127095.1). Classification (GTDB taxonomy): domain Bacteria; phylum Gemmatimonadota; class Gemmatimonadetes; order Gemmatimonadales; family Gemmatimonadaceae; genus Gemmatimonas. The sequence goes on along the minus strand of JARIEX010000097.1, from coordinate 3,085 downwards.
CCGCCGTCGCATCGGGTCCCGCAGATCCCGCCGACGCCCCACTGGTCACCGTGTCGCTGGGGTCCGATTCGTCCGCGAAGTCCAGCGCGAAGTCCAGCCCGAAGCTGTCCACCGGTTCCGCTGTCTCCGCCGCCGTCGGCAGCGCGCCCGGGGCGACATCCATGCCGCCGACGTCGTCCGCCAGCTCCAGCACGATCGCGTCCGCGTCGTCGGCCAACAGTGCCACGTCCTCACTCGGCGCCTCGTCCACGCGCTCCGTGCGCTCCACCACTGGCTCGACCACCGGCTCCGCCACAGCCTCCAATATCGGCTCCACCAGCGGCTCCAGCGCCGGCTCCATCATCGCGGCCGGCACGCGCTCGAACGCCGCCAGCACGTCCGCGTCGTGCTGCATCGCCTCGGTCACCGCGATCACCCCCGACGGCGTCGTGCGCAGCAACACATCGGTCAGCGCGACGGCCTCCTGCAGCGGCTCGTACTCCCAGTCGTCGCGCGGCAGCTCGCGCACGGGCTCCATCACCGGCTCCACTGCCGCAAGCTCCACCACCGCCGGCTCCACCACCGCCGCAAGCTCCACCGCGACCGGCTCCAGCTCGACCGGCTCTAGCGCCGCCGCCGGCACCACGCCCGCCCCACGCGCCGAGGCCACCAGCCCCAGCAGCCGGTCGGCCCGCGCGGTGGACATGCCATGGGCCCCCAGCAGCGCGTGCAACCGCAGCAGCAGTGGTTCGGCGTTCGCCGGCGTCCCCGCCGCCAACGCCAGTCGCGCGGCGTTTTCCAGCATCACCACCAGCCGCGCGTCGTCATCGCCCGCCTGTCGTTCCACGGCCGCCGTGGCGCGCTGCAGCAATGCCTGCGCCTCGTCCAAGCGCCCCACGGAGCCGAGCATGACCGCCAGATCCATCCGCGCCCGCGCCACCGGCAGCGCGTCCTCGCCCAGCAGCGCCACGCGGATGGCACAGGCGCGCTGCGCGTGCGCGAGCCCTTCCCGGGTGCGTCCGGCGCGAAAGCAGGCCTGCGCGAGGTTACTCAGCACCAGCCCCAGCGCATCGTGCGACCGGGCATCAGGGGCACGACGCGCCATCGCGTCCGCGGCTGCCGCGAACGCCTCGGCGGCCTCGTTCCAGTCCGCCGCGGCGGCCAGGGCAAGACCCCGTGCATTGTCGTCCATCCAGCCGTCGCGCTCGGCGCGTGCGGACTCGTGTCCCATCAGCAGTGGTTGCATCACGTGTGGTTGACGCCGCGCGGGCCGCCGCGTCACCGCACACGGCCCCACGGGTCCGCGGCACAACGGGCGCGGCCCGCCACGGGACACCCCGCAGCACCCCGTCGCGCGTCAGCTCCTGTTGCGGACTCTCCAATAGAACGCTCGGGCCCACCGCGCGCTATCGGCGGCGCGGTCGTGGGCCTCGGACGCGTCGTTACACGCCCATGGGCCGACGACCGCGGGCCGGCTTCCGCTCCTGCGCGATGCGTTCGGCGAGATACACCTTGAGCAGGCTCTGGTACGGCACGTCGCGCTCGTTCGCGAGCACGCGCAGTTCCTCGAGCATCGCCTGCGGAAGCCGCAGTGAAATCGTCGTCGTCGACGGCCGTAGTTTGGCGAAACGGACCGGCTGCGCCTTGCTCAGGTCAAAATACTCGGCCGTATCGTGGGACATCCAGAACGCGCCCGCCTCCTCGTCGGAGTGGAACGTCGGCACGGCCTTCAGCTTCTTAGCGGGCTTGGACATAGCGGCGGCGCTCCAGTCGACTCATGTCGCGGACGGAGATGATGCGGATGAGGCTGCGGCGGACGGTGAACGCTGCGGTGAGCAGGCGCCCCGACCCGGTTGGGCCAAAGATGAGGAAGCGGCGCTCCCTTGCCGAATGCTTCTCGTCCTCGAGCATCACCATCGGCGCGACGAAAAACATCTCCTCGGCCTCGCCCTGTGCCACACCGTGACCGAGGACGTTCTTCTCGGTGTTCCCGGCGTCCCACTCGAAGCCTTCGACATTGGCGAGGAGCGCCGCGAGATCGAGCATAGATGAGTATATTGCTGAAATATACAGACCGCAAGGGCATTCGAACGCGCTGCCCGCCGCCGTCCGCCCCCACCGCGCGTTGACGGCGGTCGTTCCGGCGGTACCTTGGCTTCATGAATCACGCATCACGGAATCCGTGGGCACCCAATGACCGCCGGTCGGGCGCCACCGGCATGGCAATGCGCCTCGCTCTCGTCGCGCTGGCGGCCGGTCAGTTCGCGGCCTGCACCCGCGAGAACGGCGTGACCATCTCCGGCGATGTGCCGGGACTCGATACGCTGGGGTTTCGCGGCGATTCGCTGCTGGCGCAGGCGGAGCGCGGTCCGGCCGATCTGCTCGATCCCACTATCCGCGCCACCGACACCACGGCTACCGCACGCGCCGCCGCCCCGGCGGTCCGCGCCGCGGCGCCCACGGCAGGGCAGCTGATGTCCATGCGCGCGCAGGCGCGCGGCGACTCGATGGCCCGCGCCATCGCGCAAAAACTGGCCGGCGGCGGCGACGCCGGCGGGTCGCGCCGTGATTCGGTCCGCGGCGTGGTCGCGCTGATCGGTGCCGAACCGGCCCGGCAGGTGGTGTTGCAGAGCGGCGGCACGAACATCGCGCTGAGCGGTATGGCCACGGGGGGACTCAACCGGCTCATGGGCACCGAGGTCATGGTGCGCGGCGTCAAGGTTACGCCGCGCGACATCGTCGTGTCTGACTATCTCGTGCGTGCCTCGGGCGGCGTGCCGGCGTACGACGGCACCCTCGAGGCCGACGGCTCGCTGCGCCTCACCGACGGCTCCGGCGTACGACGCCTGCCCGCGCTGCCGCCGGCCCTGCGGGGGCTCACCGGCGCCCGCGTGTGGGTGGCCTATCGCGCCGGCAACACCAAGGCCGAGGCGTACGGCGTGATCCCGCGGCGGTAGCACCGCGGGATGGCGCGACGGCACCGCCCATCGCTGGCTCCTGCAGCAGGTGTCGCTAGGCTTTTCGAGGGAGCGGGGTCGTCTGCAGCTCGACTCCCAAGGCACGAATCAACTTCAGAACCGTGTCATACCGCGGCTTCGCACCCGGT
>JARIEX010000096.1 GCA_031127095.1 Gemmatimonadota bacterium | reverse complement strand
TGAGCGTGATGTCGTACGTGTTCCACACACCGGGTCCCCTGGCCGCGTTCTCGTTGGGCACGAGAAATCCATACACGCCGCCGATGTGGGTGGCATTGAGTTCAGCGTCGCTGATGTCCTCCACCTGCACCTCGTGACGACCGCGCAGGTATACGCCGCTGTTGCCGTTCTTCGGGTACCGGAATTCGAGGTGCAGTTTGAAGTCGGTAAAGGTGGCCGCGGTCCTGAGGTTGCCGCCCGGTTTGGTGTTCGTGAGCACCCCGTTCACGACACGCCAGTTGTTGTCGCCCCAGAACGCTGTCCAGCCGGCGAGATCCGTGCCGTTGAACAGCGTGACCGGCGCACCCCACACCGGCGGGGCACTGCGACGCAGTGCCGGCGCGCGCGTGCCGGTGAATGCCTCTCGCTCGCCGGCAGAGGTCACGATGATACCGGCGAGCCGCTCGTTGGTGAGCGTGGCTTCGAATGTCATGTCGGCAGTGGCGGCCTCCCACTGGGGCGGGATCGCGAAGCGCATCGTGCGGTCGGCGTACGTGATCTTCTCGATGGGGCGCGCGCTGCCGCCGCCGGCCACGAAGCGGCCCACTAGCGTCCGGTTCCCGGACATCGACACCTCCACCCACGACGGGTACGGTCCGTCCTTCCCCTGCACGGTGAGATCCCAGCGACCGAGGACGGGGGCCTTGGCGGGGGCCTTGACCTGCGCCGACATCGGGGAGGCCAGACCGGCCAGCGGAACGGCCGCCGTCATCGAACGGCGGAGATGGTGCAACGTGCGATGCAGGAGGCTCGGCTGCATGATTTGTCCTCGACGTAATAGCTGATGGTGCCTGCCCGGCGGACGCTAGCGCGTCGGCCGATCGGATGACGGGTCGAGCTGGGCCGCGGCCTGATGGATGGCGGCGCGGATGCGCGGGTAGGCACCGCAGCGACAGAGATTTCCCGCCATCGCGCGGTCGATGTCGGCGTCGGTGGGCGTCGCGTTGGTGTGCAGTAGCGCCACCGCTGCCATCACCTGCCCCGGCTGACAGTAGCCGCACTGCGCCACGTCGAGCGCCGTCCAGCTCTGGTGCACCGCGTCGGCGACGCGCCCGTCGATGCCTTCGATGGTGGTGATGGCCTTGCCGGCCGCCGCCGACACGGGCGTGACACAGGCGAACACCGGCGCGCCGTCCACGTGGACGGTACACACACCGCACTGCGCGATGCCGCAGCCGAACTTCGTGCCCGGCAGCCCCAGCGTCTCGCGCAACACCCAGAGCAGCGGCGTGTCGGCATCGACATCGATCGTCCGCGCCGTCCCATTCACGAGCAGGGTGAGCGGGGTGGTCACGAGACGGTCCCCGCGGGCATCCGCAACGGCAACGTGCGCAGTCGCGTGCCGGTGAGGGTGAACAGCGCGTTGGCCACGGCCGGGGCCACCGGCGGCAGCGCCGGTTCACCGATCCCCGACGGCATGTCCAGGCTTGGGACGATGTGCGTTTCGATCACGGGCGTCTCGCGGATGCGCAGCAGCGGCGCATCGTGGAAGTTGGACTGCTGCACGACCCCGCGTTCCACGGTCACCTCGCCGTACAGCGCGGTGGACAGTCCGTCGATGATACCGCCTTCTACCTGCTGGACGATGGTGTTGGGATTCACCGGCAGGCCACAGTCCACGGCCGCGACGATCCGGTGCACCCGAATCCGCCCATCGGCGGCCAGCGACACCTCCGCCACCTCGGCGACGATGGTACCGAACGCGGCGTGCAACGCGATGCCCCGCGCGCGTGGTTGTCCGTCGTCCGCCGGTGCGAGCGGCGTTCCCCATCCGCTGCGTTCCGCGGCCAGCTGCAGCACGCGCAACGCCCGCGGGTGCGACTGCAGCATCGCGGCCCGGAAGGCGGCGGGATCCTGTCCGGCCGTGTGCGCCACTTCGTCAAGAAAGCTTTCCACGAAGAACGCCTGATGCGAATGCCCCACCGACCGCCATGAGCCCACCGGCACGTCGAAGGTGGCCTCGGTATGTGACACGTGCATGGTCGGGAAGGCGTAGGGCTGATCCCAGATGCCCTCCGCCGTGGTGCGGTCAGGTCCGACCGTGGTGATCAGCAGGCCGACCCGGTTGCTGAGCGCCTTGAAGGGTGCTTGGCTGGCCGAGTGCGACACGAATGCCGTGAGCACGCCGCGGTCGTCGAGCCCGGCGCGTAGCCGCGAGACGGCGGCCGGCCGGTAGAAGTCGTGCTGCAGGTCGTCTTCGCGCGACCAGATGAGCTTTACGGGCGTACCGGGCATCGCCTTGGCGATCGCCGCCGCCTGCGCGATGTAGTCCACATCGAGGCGCCGGCCGAAGCCGCCCCCCAGCAGGTGCTGATGCAGCGTGACCTGCTCGTCGTCGAGGTCGAGGGCGTGCGCCGCGGCGGCGCGCGCGTAGCCCGGCACCTGCGTGGAGGTCCAGAGCTCGGCCCGGTCGCCGCTAAAGAGCACCGTGGCGTTCATCGGCTCCATCGTCGCGTGGGCCACATAGGGCGCCTCGTACGTGGCGTCGATCACGCGGGCGGCTGTGGTCAGGGTGTCCTTGGCGTCACCGATCCAGCGAAAGGGCACTCCGCCGTCGTCGAGGGCGGCTGTGCGCAGCGATTGCATGATGGCCGTAGTGGACGTGGCCTCACTGGATGCGGCCGGTGTGGGCAGGAGCCCGCGCAGCGCGACGACGGCTTTGCGTGCCTGCCACCAGGAATCGGCCACGACCGCCACCGCCGGCGGGTCGCCGTAGCGACTGCCGGCGAGGGTGACGAGTTCGCGCACGCCGGGCATCGCGCGCACCGTCCGCGCGGCCTCGGGGGACACGGTTGGGGCCGCGCGCGTCCCCATCGCGACCATGTGCACGGCGGCATAGCGCATCCCCGGCCGCGACACGTCGATGCTGTAGGTGGCTGTTCCGTTGGACTTCGCTGCGGCGTCGAGGCGCGGCATCGGCTTGCCCAGCAGCGTGAACGCCGTGGCCGCCTTGAGCGTGACCGACGACGGGCGGTGGTCCACGGCCTTGGCCGCCAGTTCGCCGTAGCGGAGCGTGCGTCCATCGGGGGCCGTGACCACCCCCGGGGCGGTGCGACAGCCCTCCGGCGGCACCCCCCACTGCTGCGCGGCGGCAGCGATGAGTGACGCCCGGGCCGACGCGCCGGCCTCGCGCATGGGGATCCAGCAGTCGCGCAGACTCGACGACCCGCCGGTCAGCATGACGCCCATTTCGCGCGCGGTTTTCGCCATCATCCAGCGCACCGTGCGCTCGAGCGCGCCATCCGCCTCCGGTGGGAAGGGCATCCCCTCCACGAAGGTCGAGATGTTGCTGTAGATCGCGTCGATCGGGCTGTGCATCACGCGCACGCGCTGCCAGTCGCCGTCGAGCTCCTCGGCGATCAGCATCGCCAGCGCGGTGTGAATGCCCTGTCCCATCTCCGCCTTGGGGACGACCACCGTAATCGTGTCGTCGGGCGCGATGGTGAGCCAGCCGTTGAGGGCTACTGCCTTCCCGCCGGTGTCGGGGGGCGTGCGGCCGATGAGGCGCTGACGCGGCGGCAGCAGCGCCCACCCGAGAAACAGGGCGCCGCCGGTGCCGAGTCCGGCGAGCAGAAAGGTGCGACGTTTCATGTTGTCATGGTCCGGCGGTCATATTCTCACCATGGTGCAAGATGTGGCCGCACGCCGCGTTCGACCACTCCCCGCTTCCCTCGCCCCTCCGTTCATGGCCCACCGTTCCCGGACACTCTTGACGTTCACGGCGCTGGCGGCGCTGGCGGCGTGCGAGAAAGCCGCCCCCGTGGCGCAGCCGCAGCAGCTGGGCCCGGAGGACGTGCAGGTGATGTCGCAGGATCGGGAGTTCGCGCTCGAACTGATCGGCGATTCGGTGCATGTGTACATGCCCGGGAGCCGCGTGAGCGTCCCGTCCACCTCCATCGAGAATCTCCGCTACGCCGACGGCCGCCTGCGGTTCGACATCAAAGGACTCGGCGTACGCATCTTCGATGTGGGCGACGGTTCGGAGCAGGGGGCGGCGATCTCGCAGGTGGAAGCGCTGATGTTCATCGCCAACGTGACGCGCAATCAGGCCAAGCTGCAGAACACCACCGCGAAGTAAGCAGGCCCGCGGTCAGGAGCTGCAGCTCAGCATCGAGCAGCCGGCCTTCACACGGGCCCACTCGGGGCGGCGCAGGGCGAAGGCATCACGGCCGGGCTGATCGTCGTATGGGCGACGCATCACGTCGAGCAGCGTGTGCACGAGTGACGGATCGCCGCCGGTGGCCGCGTCGATGGCCTGCTGCGCGAGGTAGTTGCGCAGCACGTAGCGCGGATTCACGGCGTGCATGGAGGCGCGGCGTGCGGCGAACGGGCGCCCCTGCGCGCGTACGGTGGCGTGCCAGCGATGCAGCCACTGGTCCATCGACTCCGCGGTGGCCGCGCGCTTCGCGTCGTCGTAGAACACGTCGCCCAGCAGCGGCAGCAGACCCTCTGCTGGCAGCTCGTCAGGGATTTCGCCCAGCGCCCGGAAGAACCGTGTGAAATCCACCTCGCCGTCGAAGAGCAGCGCGAACGCCTCCCGGGCGAGCGTCTGTTCCGCCTCACCGGCGTGCAAAAACCCGAACTTCGCGGCGTTCATCGCGGGATAGTCGGCGGCATACACGGCGGCGAAGCGTTCGATACCGTCGTGCAGCGGCTGTTCGTCGTCGAAGAGCGGGGCGAGCGATTCTGCGAGGCGCAGCAGGTTCCACTGGGCGACGGCCGGCTGCTGCCCGTACCGGTACCGCCGGCCGTGCGCGTCGGTGGTGTTGGGCGTCCAGTGCGGATCGAAGTTGTCGAGCCATCCGTACGGCCCGTAGTCGATCGTGAGTCCCAGAATCGACATGTTGTCGGTGTTCATCACGCCGTGCACGAAGCCCACGCGCATCCAGTGCACGACCATCTGCGCGGTGCGCTCGCACACCTCGGCAAACCACGCACCGCGACGCTCGGTGGCATCGGCCATCCCGGCGAGCTGCGGAAAATCGCGCGCGATCGTGAAATCGACCAGCTGCGCGAGCAGGGCGTGGTCGCCACGGGCGGCGAGGAGTTCGAAGTTGCCGAAGCGGATGAACGACGGGGCCACGCGACAGACGATGGCGCCCGGTTCCGGGGCGGCGTTGCCGTTGTAGAACATGTCGCGCACCACGTCGTCGCCCGTGGTCACCAGCGACAGCGCCCGTGTGGTGGGCACCCCCAGATGGTGCATCGCTTCGCTGCACAGAAACTCGCGGATCGACGACCGCAGCACGGCGCGGCCGTCGGCGGTACGCGAGTACGGCGTGGGGCCGGCCCCCTTGAGCTGCAGCTCCCACCGCTGGCCGGCCGCATTCACCACTTCGCCCAGCGAGATCGCCCGGCCGTCGCCCAGCTGGCCGGCCCAGTTGCCGAACTGATGTCCGCCGTAGCAGGCGGCGTACGGATCCATCCCGGGGAGCAGGGCATTACCGCCGAACACGCGGGCAAAGTCGGGGCCCTGCACGTCGGTATCTGTGAGCTCCAGCAGTGCCGCCACCTCGGGCGCGTACGCGAGCAGGCGGGGGTCGGCCACCGGCGTGGGGGCGGCGGTGCTCCACGTGGCGCCGAGGACCTGCCGGCGCCGGTTCGACCGGTCCGGATCGCCCGGCAATGTGGTCACGAAGCGATTGTCGAAGCGGAGATTGTGCACCGGCGTAAGATAGAGCGGCACGGTGGCCGCGGGCACTCCCGCGGTGGGCACTCCCGCGGTGGGCACTCCCGCGGTGGGCACTCCCGCGATGGGCACTCCCGCGATGGGCACCGCGGCGCCCCGTTGTGTGTATATCCTGCACTATGACCGACTATCCCAAGCCCTCGCTCGACGAACTCGCGCGCACGCTCACGCGCGAGCAGTTCACCGTGACCCAGCAGTCGGGGACCGAGCCACCGTTCCGCAACGCGTTCTGGGACCATCACGAGGACGGACTCTACGTCGATATCGTGAGCGGTGAGCCGTTGTTCTCCTCGCGGGACAAGTTCGACTCCGGGTGCGGCTGGCCCAGCTTCACGAAGCCGGTGGCGCCGCACGTGCGTGAACTGGAGGACCGCACGCATGGCATGCGCCGCGTGGAGGTGCGCTCCACCCACGCCGACTCGCATCTCGGGCATGTGTTTCCCGACGGTCCGGCCGACGCGGGCGGGCTGCGCTACTGCATCAACTCGGCGTCGCTGCGCTTCATTCCGGTGGACCGGCTCGAGGCGGAAGGGTATGGGGCCTTCCGCGCGCACTTCGCATGAGCGCGCCCGAGGTGGCGATCCTCGCCGGCGGTTGCTTCTGGGGGGTGGAGGAGATTCTGCGGGCCGTGCCGGGGGTGCTCGACACCGACGTGGGCTACACCGGCGGCTGGCTGGAGCATCCGCGTTACGACGACACGCACGACAGCGCTTCGGGGCATGCGGAGGCGGTGCGCATCGTGTTCGATCCCACGGTCCTCAGCTACGCGTCGCTGCTCGAGGACTGGTTTTTCCGCCTGCACGATCCGACGACGCTGAACCGGCAGGGGAACGACGTGGGCACGCAGTATCGCTCCGCCATTTTCTACACCACGCCGGCGCAGCGGGCCACCGCCGAGCAGGTCACGGCGCGCGTGGCCCAGTCGGGGCTCTGGAAGCGGCCTATCACCACCGAGATCGCGCCGGAGGCCACGTGGTGGACGGCCGAGGGGATCCATCAGGACTACCTGCAGAAGAATCCCGGCGGGTACAACTGTCACTGGATGCGTTGACCTCGCGCATCCGGTGGACGACGGCGCCCCGCTCCCCGCGGACTACGGCGCGGTGGGCGGGTGCAGGGCGGCTAGCCGCTCCAACTGCGTAGTCCAGCGCTGGCGATGCAGCGCCGCGCACTCCGTGCGGCACGGCCCGGGGAGGGCCAGCCAGCCGCGGTGTTCCAGCAGCAGCTCACACACCGGCTGGCCGGTGTCGGTCGCGGGCAGTTCGCGCAGCTGCCACGACACGCCCGTGACCAGCGACCAGTCGTCGTCGGCCCACGTAAACGCGAGCACCTGAGGGGGCTGGCACACCACCACCCGGCCCACGGTGCTGACCATCCGTTCGCCGTTGTGCCACTGCTCGTGCAGCGCGCCCCCCACGGCGACGTCCAGCGTGACCGCGTCCCCCCACCAGCGGGCGACCCCCGCCGGTGAGGTGAGTGTCTGCCACGCCTCGGCGACGGTGGTGTGGAGCGTGACGGCCAAACGGAACAGATCGGGTTCGTGCAGCACCAGCATCGTGTGAGGCTCCGGACGGTGGGACCCAGTGGCGCGTCGTGGGGCATGGACGGCGTGCGCGCTCAACGCCACGTTAGCGCACACGTATTCCGTTCGGCAACAATGGTGACGGCCTCAGCCGCGCCAACCGCTGTCTGACCTCCACCCCCTGCTGACCATGTCCATGCGATCTTCCCGATCCGGGAATACCACCAGACGCGCCGTGATCGGGGCGATTCTGCTGCTGGCTCCCTCGCAGCCGCTGTTGTCGGCGCGCGCGCACGCCCAGCCACTGGCGCCCGCCGTTCTGCAGGACTTCGACAAGCTGCACTTCCGCTCCATCGGACCCGCCACGATGTCCGGGCGTATCTCCGATCTGGCCATCTACGAGGCCAATCCGGCCATCTGGTACGTGGGTTCGGCCCACGGCGGCGTGTGGAAGACCACCAGCAACGGCGCGATCTTCACGCCGCTGTTTCAGGATCAGGGGCTGATCGCGATCGGTGATGTGGCCGTGTCGCAGATCAATCCGGATCTCGTGTGGGTGGGCACCGGCGAATCGAACAACCGGCAGAGCACGTCGTGGGGCAGCGGCATCTACAAGTCCACCGACGGTGGCAAAACGTTCGCGATGATGGGACTGCCACAGTCGAAGCACATCAATCGCATCGTGATGCATCCCACGAACAACGATGTGGTGCTGGTGGCCTCCACCGGTCCGCTGTTCGGCCCGGGTGGCGAGCGCGGCGTGTACAAGACCACCGACGGCGGCAAGAACTGGAAGCAGGTGCTCAAGGTGGATGACGAAACGGGTGCGAACGAACTGGTGATGTCGGCCACCGATCCGAACATCCTGTTCGCCTCCACCTATCAGCGTCGTCGTACCGCCTGCTGCATGAACGGCGGTGGCCCCGGCAGCGCGTTGTGGAAGTCAACGGATGGCGGCGAGACGTGGACCAAGGTGACCGGCACCGGCTTCCCGACGGGCCCGTTGGGACGCATTGCGGTGGACGTGTTCCGTCAGAGCCCGAACATCGTGTATGCCACGGTGGAAGGCCCGGCACCGACGGCGCAGCGCGCCGCGGCGGCCACGGAGAATATGAATCCGGCCCCGGCTCCGGCCGGGCGCGGTGTGGTGGCCGGTGTGTCGGGCGTGTACAAGTCGAACGATGGTGGCGCGACGTGGACCAAGCAGAGCAACACCAATGCGCGTCCGATGTACTTCAGCCAGCTGCGCATCGATCCGGTGAATCCTGATCGCATTTACATGGGCGGCGTTGGTCTGCACCTGTCGCTCGATGGCGGCCGCACCTTTGAAACTGATGCGGCGCTGGTCACGCATGACGACGTGCACGGCATCTGGATCAATCCGAAGAACCCGGATCATGTGATCATCGGCAACGACGGTGGTCTGGCCACGTCGTACGACATGAGCCGCACCTGGCAGTTCATCGAGAACGTGCCGGTGGGACTGTTCTACCATGTGAGCTTCGACATGGAGACGCCGTACAATGTGTGCGGCGGTATGCAGGACAACTACGACTGGTGTGGACCCAGCGCGTCGCGCATGAACCGCGGCATCTTCAACTACGACTGGTTCCAGATTCTCGGCGGCGACGGCTTCGTGGCCATCCCCGACCTGCGTGACTCGCGCATCATCTACACCGAGTCGCAGGACGGCAACATGGTGCGCCGCAACAAGGTGACGGGTGAGTCGAAGTCGATCCGTCCCACGCCGCAGAACGTGGGGAATGCGACCGCCGGTGAAGCGTATCGTTTCCATTGGGACACGCCGCTCATGCTCTCGCCGAATGATCCCGGCGTGTTGCTGGCGGCGGCCAATCGCGTGTTCCGCAGCACCGATCGTGGTGATTCGTGGACGGCGATCAGCCCCGATCTGACCAAGAACGAGAAGCGCGACGACATCGTGACGATGGGCTTGAAGGGCAGCGACATCGCGATCTCGCGCAACGACGGCATTTCGCAGTGGCCCACGATTGTGTCGCTGGCAGAGTCGCCCAAGCAGAAGGGTGTGTACTACACCGGCACCGATGACGGCACGGTGAGCATGTCGAAGGACAACGGCACGACGTGGCAGAACATCACGAAGAACCTGCCGGGCTTTCCGGCCGGTCATGCGTTCGTGTCGGAAGTGGTGCCATCGCGCTTCGAGTCGGGCACGGTGTACATCACCGTCGCCAATTACCGGCAGAACGACTACGCGCCGTATGTGTGGATGAGCACTGACTTCGGCGCGACGTTCCGCGCGATCACGGCGGGACTGGCCGGTGAAGTGGTGCGCACGCTCACCGAAGACACGCGCAATCCCGACGTGCTGTATGTGGGCACCGAGACGGGCATCTTCCTCACGCTCGATCGCGGCAAGTCGTGGAAGCGCCTGAAGGCGAACTTCCCGACGGTGCGCGTGGACGAGCTCACGATTCACCCGCGTGACAATGCGTTGCTGGTGGCCACGCATGGTCGCGCGCTGTGGATTCTCGATCATCTCGAGCCGATCCAGGAGTTCACGGCCGCGCAGAAGGCCGACGCCACGCTGTTCACGCCGGGCCAGTCGTTGCAGTGGAAGTCGAAGGACGACCGCAATGACGAGTTTTGGGGTCATCAGTTCTTTACCGGTGAAAACCCGCCCACCGAAACGGTGCTGCAGCTGCACCTGAAGAAGGCGGTCACCAACCCGATGCTCCGCATCAGCGATGCGAGCGGCGCGATGGTGCGTGAACTGGCGATTCCGGCGGCGAAGAATGTGGCCGGCATCCAGACGGTGTGCTGGGATCAGCGCGTGGAGCCGATCCGTGAGTCGGCGCCGGCTGGTGGACCTCCGGCTGGTGGTGCTGCGGCTGGTGGTCCGCCGGGCGGTGGAGCTGGCGGCGGTGGACGCGGCCCGATTCCGGGCATGCCGGTGCCGCTGCCGACGATCGGGTATCTCCCCGAAAACCCGTGCGCAGCGGCGGGCGGTGCGGGTGGCGGCGGGTTTGGTCGCGGCGGCGGCAACGCCGCGCAGGGACCGCTGGTGCTGCCCGGCACGTACACGGTGGCGCTGGTGGTTGACGGCAAGACGGTGGAATCGAAGCCGCTCACGATCGTGATGGACCCGCAGGTCCAGTTCACGGCGGCGCAGCGCGTGGCGTACAACGCGCTCGCGACCGAGCTGCACAGTGCGCAGCAGGCGGGTGCGGCGGCAGCGGCCCCGATGACGGCGCTGTTGGCTGAAGTGCGGAAAGCAGCGACCAAGATGGACTCCACCCCCACGCTGGCCGACAGCGTGAAGACGCAGTTCGCGGCGTTCCGGAAGGACTTCGACGCGGTGCGGGCCAAGCTGGGCGTGGGCGCCCCCGCGTTCGCGGCCGGCCCCGGCGGCGGTGGTGGCGGCGCGGGCTTCGGCGCCAACGATGCCAACGTGTTGGCGCGCTTGGGCGGCGTGAAGAGCGGCATGCTGGGGCTGTGGGAAACGCCGAGCGAGTCGGTCCAGAAACAGGCCGCCGCGGCCAAGGCGGCGGTGGAAGCAGCCGTGGCCGAGTCGACGACGTTCATGGCGCGGGCCCGTACGATGAGCGCGCTGCTGGCGGCCAACGGCATCACAATGGTGGTGCCGGCGAACTAACCGTTCGGCACCGAACGGATGGTCGTTGGGGTGATAGACACGAGGGGCCGGTCCGCACTGGACCGGCCCCTCGTGGCGTAACGGACGTATTGTCAGCGCGTTACGGGCGCTTGGCCACCAGCTCGATCTCCACCGACGCATTCAACGGCAGGCCGGCCACGGCTACCGTGGTGCGGGCCGGGAACGGCGCCGTGAAGCGCGTGGTGTAGGCCGCGTTCATGGCGGCGAAGTTCGCCATGTCGGTGAGGTACACGTTGCACTTGATCACGTCGTCCATGGTCAGGCCGGCGTCTTCCACCACCGCCTGCAGGTTGTCGAACACGCGATGCGTCTGGGCGGTCACGTCGCCGTCGATGAGCTTCGTCGTGGCCGGGTCGATGGGCGTCTGACCCGAGCAATACAGCAGATCGCCGGCCCAGACGGCATGCGAGTACGGGCCGATGGCGGCGGGACCGCGCGGGCTGAAGGCAGCAGAACGGGGCATGACGGATGGAGTGGAGGGAAAGCGGGATCGTGCGTCTGACCTCGGATTGTACAATCCGGCGCAAGCGGTCACGAACAGCTGCCGATACCTCCACGTATGACCGTTCCCGCCCTGCACCTGCCCGCTGCCGCTGCCGTAGCTGACGCGCCCGACGACAATCCTGTCCGGGCGCGCCTCGGGCGCATCCTGGAGGGGAGCGACTTTCCGGCGCTGTCCAAGCAGATCATCGAGATGATCACATCGCTCGATGAGGATGGCAGTTCGCTGCAGCGCCTGGCCAATGTGGTGCTGCGCGAATACAGCCTGACCCTGTGCGTGGTCCGCACGGCCAACAGCGTGCACTACCGGCGCTCGGGGCGCGCCATTCAGAGCGCCACGCACGCGATGATGATGCTGGGCGCGAAAACCGTGCGGCAACTGGCCGGCAGCCTCCTGTTGTTCGAGAATTTTCACCGCCGGTCACCGGCGCTGAAGGAACTCATGCTGCTGTCGCTGCTCACGGCCAATCACGCGCGGGAAGTGGCCGCCGTGCTGGGGATGCAGGAGCCCGAGGAAGCGCACTTGTGTGGCATGTTCCGCAACCTTGGGGAAGTGCTGATCGCGTGCCACTTCGCCGAGGACTACGCCCGGATCCAGACGATGATGCGGGGTGAGGGTGCGTCGGAGGCGGCGGCGACCAAGGCGGTGCTGGGGTTCGCGTTCGGCGACCTCGGGGCCGAGGTCGCGACCCAGTGGGGGATGCCGGAGTCTGTGGTGCAGGGGATCCGCGCCCGCGCGGCCTCGTCGGTGTCGCGGTCGGCGTCGATCACCGCCTTCAGTCACGATCTGACCTACGCGCTGTATCACCGGGAGCATGCGGGCAACGCCGGGGCGGCCGCCCTCGAGGTGGTGCTCGAGCAGCACGCGGCGCGCATCAAGCTCACCCGCGAGCAGCTCCGGGCGGTGGTTGCGGCCGCTTTGCACGAGACGCGCGAGATTTTCTCGAGCCCGCACATTCCCACCGATCGGCTGCGGTTCCGGCAGCTGAGCGAGGCCGCCAAGACGGCGCTTGGCGGGGCCACCCTCGTCACGGGCGAATGGCAGGCCACGGTGCAGGATGCGGGCGAGAGCGATGCCACCGACCTGCGGCACCGGCTCCGGCTGGAACTCGAGAGCGCAGCCGACGCCCTGTCCGGGACGTCGCTGAGCGACGTGCTCTTGCTGGGGCTCGAGGCAGCGCTGCGCGGTGGCCCGTTCGATCGCGTGATCATGTGCGTAGTCGATGCCGATCGTGGCCGGCTGGTGGCCCGGTCGGGACTCGGCGAGGGGATCGACGCCCTGATGCCGCACTTCGACTTCCCGATGACGATGCGCGGCGGACCGATCGTGCTGGCCACCCAGCAGCGTCACGCCCTCTACGTTCCGGCCGACCGGCCGATGAACGTGGCCGAGGC